>JAETTS010000249.1 GCA_021769025.1 Enterocloster bolteae | reverse complement strand
TCCAGGCCGCCCAGGTTACCGTGTATATTGGATTGCTCCAGGACAGTCAATACTTTTTAGTTTTGGAATACCAGGATCAACTGGAGGAGAAATTGTCTCTGATTCTGGAGGAATCAGCCCGGGAGACTTCCATTGTGGCAAAGGCCGGGCTTAGCAACCGCATATCCGGCCTGTCTTCCATCGAGTATGGAATCAGGCATGCCCTGCGCCGCCTGGAAGCAGGTATAGAATATGAAGGAATGTTTGTATTTCAGCACACATTAAAAGCAGCAGGAAACAGGGAATTTGTAACCGTGTCTCAACTGAATGTACTTCACAGCATGCTTTTGATCGGACAGGCAGAATCAGCAGACAGCCTGATTAGCAGCCTGTTTGAGGATGTCTCCGGCGGCAGCTGGAACTCTGTGGAATTGCGGCAGCTGTTTTTCTCCCTGCGTTCTGTCTATGCTGCACTGATTTCCCATTTTCGGGAGCAGTCAGAAAAGAATACCCAGGATCCACAGGAGTGGCCGGTTCTTCCTAAGGATTTAGAAGACAATTCTCCAGACAAGTTAAAAGAATTCTGTCTCTCCCTAAACCATACCCTTAAGGAATGCTATCATCAGAACCTGAAACGGGTCAAGCGTGACAAGGGGGAAGAGGTGGTATCCTTTGTGACAGAACAATTCCGGGATATGAATCTGTGCGCCGGAACCATTGCCGACCACTTTGGGTTGTCCGAGAAATATATCTTTCAGCTTGTGGAGGATGCTTCAGGAAAGACGTTAAACAGCCTGATTACAGAACTTCGGATAAAAGAAGCCATACGCCTGTTGGAGAACACGGAAAAGACCATTGGCGATATTGCGGTTGAAAGCGGTTTTTCCTCCTCCAACAGTATGTATAAAGTATTTATACGGACGCAGGGGGTATCTCCCTCCTCGTACCGGGAAAAGAAAGGAGCTACATGAAATGAAAGCAATTATGGTTATGTTCGATTCCCTGAACCGGCATTTTCTGCCAAATTACGGCTGTGACTGGACGGTTATGCCCAATTTTCGGCGGCTTGAGGAGAAAACCCTTTCCTTCGACAAGTTTTATGCTGCCAGCCTGCCCTGTATGCCTGCAAGGAGAGAGCTTCATACAGGCAGATACAATTTCCTTCACTCCAGCTGGTGTCCCATGCAGCCCTACGATGATTCGGTGATCAGCAGGATGAGGCAGGCAGGTATCTACACACATATTGCCACAGATCATTTCCACTATTGGGAAGACGGAGGAAGCGGTTACTTAACCAAGTATGACAGCCATCAGATGATTCGGGGGCAGCAGGGAGACCCGTGGATGGGGCAGGTGCCGTGGCCGGATGTCCCTCCCACCTTGTCTGAACGGAAGACAACACAGAACTGGAGGCATGACTGGGTAAACCGTTCCTTCTTAACGAAAGAAGAGCAGATGCCTCAGGCTTGTACCTTTGAATGCGGCCTGGATTTTATCCGCCGGAATCACAGCTATGACAACTGGTTCCTTCAGATCGAGGCCTTTGATCCCCATGAGCCCTTCTATTCACTGGAAGAATACAAGAAGCTGTACCCGGATGACTATCACGGGAAGAATCTGGATTGGCCGGATTATGGGAAAAATACATATGGGGAGGAAGCCACCAGGCATGTCCGCTACGAGTATGGGGCGCTTTTAAGCATGTGCGACCGCTATCTGGGAAAGGTTCTGGATAAAATGGATGAACTGGACATGTGGAAGGATACCATGCTGATTGTGAACACGGATCATGGGTTCATGCTGGGTGAGAAGGAGTGGATGGGAAAAAACGTACAGCCCATGTATCAGGAGATCGTCCACCTGCCCTTCTTTATCTACGATCCCCGTTTCCCTAAGGCAAAGGGAGAGCGCCGGCGCAGTCTGGCCCAGACCATTGACATAGCCGCCACTCTGGCGGATTATTTTCAGATGGAACCGCCCCGGTGGATGGACGGAACAAGCTTAACACCTGTGATCGAACGGGATAATCCGGTTCGTGAGTATGGAATATTCGGCATTTTCGGAGGCCATGTAAATGTGACAGACGGAAGATACGTCTATATGAGGGCACCGAAATCAGTGGAAAACGGTCCTCTCTATGAATATACCATAATGCCAAACCATATGAACACCCCATATAGGATTGAGGAGTTGAGACAGGCGGAGTTGGCAGAGGGATTTCCCTTTATGAACGGAAGCAAGGTGCTGCGGATTCCTGCCGGCCAGAATAACAATGCCTACTGGTATGGCAATGCATTGTATGACCTGGAAACGGATGCGGAGGAGACAGAGATTGTTGCAGATCATGAGACCGAGCTTCGGATGCTTACTCATATGCGTGACCTTATGGCAGCCAATCAGGCTCCGGATGAGCAGTTTGAACGGCTTGGCATTCCGAAGACAGGAATCATTGGGGAGGAGCATCTGCCTCAGCTTCCGTATGAAGATCATGTGACAGGACAGTTTACTTCCATGACAGACCGTGACAGGCGGCTGGTACAGATCGGCCTGTCTCTCTTGAATGCAGGGGAGCAGGAGATTGTGATTTCTGAACTGGGAGAGATACAGCCGCCCTATTCCCAGGAGAAGCTTTTGGAACTGCTGACACAATTTGGGCCCCATCAGTTTCGTAATCATGCCAGGAAGGCGATTTTGAATAAGATGTGATGAAGGGGATAACCTTGCTTGCCGGATGATTCATAAGGGATAGAAGGCATGGGGAGTCAAGAAAAAAGTGTCGCTTAACTGGTTATTAAGCGACACTTTTTATATGGTAAAAACGTAAAAATTAAATATTCTATAACATTTTTGATTATAGCATCATTTCTGACAGGTGTCAACCGCGTCAATTTATCATTTTTTTCCAATAATATAAAAAATTATCTTAATATTCTTCGGTTTTTCGAAAATTATCTCAATAAAATTTTATTCTCAATTTATAAAAAGTACGCTTAATAACCAGTTAAGCGAACCTTTTATGAAGAACTCTTCACTTACAAATAGCTGTGTGGGAGAATACGTTTTCTGGCATGGCAGTCTGCATTGTAGACAAGCAATAGTTGCAGCCAGTCTTTGTTAAGGAGATGAATACAATCTGGTATGTATTGAAATGCCCGAAAGGCAGCGAAGCAGAATACACAGAAAAATATCGGAAGCTGGCCACGTCAAATGGTGAAAGGTTGCAGGAAGTTGTCTGCTTTGAGTATCAGCGCATGATGCGATATGGCGGTAGCTGGCATCTGGAGAGAAAAAAGCTTCTGCCTGGATGGGTTTTTTTGTCTGGAACAGAGGATATGGCATCTGGAGGATATGAAGTGGGTGGCTGTGAGGCAGACAAAACGGTTTCCCCAATGCCTTGTGAGATGCCGTTTGTGAAGAAGCTATGTCAGGAAGAATATCTGATTGGTATGTCGAGAGGCATCATCAAAGATGGAAAGCCAGTCATAACAAGCGGCCCTTTAAAAGGAAGAGAGCAGCTGATCCGGCGGATAGACCGCCATAAAAGGACAGCCGAGATTGAGATCCCTCTGTGGGAGAAAAGCGCGCGGGTGACGGTAGGGCTGGAAATCTATGAGAAGCAATGAGGAGACGGAGAAGAGAAAACGACAAAATCAGGTGTGTTAGTATACTGGCAGAGAATGATAAGTTTTTTAGGCAGTGTAGGATTTGAAAAGAGAAGGACTCGAAAGAAACAGGATTAAGAATCAAATTGCTGAAGCATTGGCACAGGAATTTGAGACTTATGGTTATATTGGCAGAGAGAGTCACAGACGGGACAGAAATAAGCATCCGGCTGTGATATGGCGAAGCCTGCCCTTGCCCAGATGGCGGGAAGGGAATGTACTGTAAGACAATAAATATACACATTTTACTGAACAGATGTTTTGCAAGTATAGACTTAACACTATACAATTGCTGTATATTGTAAAAGGCTTTTCATAAATTGTATAAAATGTGAAATGTAGTTTCTTGCAAAGCAATCATAGATTACTGCGACTATATTTTTGTAAATACGCAGGCATAGCCATGTGAGGACAGGAGAGAAGAGGATCAGATGTGGTATGTGATACAGACTCGTGGCGGGAAGGAAGAGGGGACGGCTGATATGATACGGAAACGGGTTTCTTCAGCGTGCCTTGAAGAATGCTTTGTCCCAAAAAGAGAGCGAATGAAGAAGTTTCACGGAACCTGGAATCAGGTGGAGGAGGTTCTGTTTCAGGGCTATGTATTTGTAGTTTCAGACAAACCGAAAGAATTATATGAGGAATTGAAAGGGATTCCCAGACTGACAAAAGTACTTGGACGAGAGGAAGAGTACTTTTTTTCGTTGAGTGAGGAAGACGAAGAACTGGTTCAAAAAATGGGAAACCAGGAGCATAAGACAGGGATATCCAGGATTATGGTGGAGGAAGGTAAGCAAATCTGTATCATAGACGGGCCGCTGAAAAGTTATGCAGGGGAAGTGGTGAAGGTGAACCTGCATAAGAGAGAAGTGGTGGTGAAGGTGGAGTTTATGGGGAGACCTGTGGAATTAAAGTTAGGAATTGAAGTGGTGGATTATTTAAGGGCGGAAAAGGGAGGATAATTTTAAGAGTATTTCATATGGTGATTAGGTTTTCAGAAATTATATAGAAAAGTTTACGGAAGGGCTAAGCCCGTTTAGATCAATAAATGTATTACAGCAATGAAAATAAAAAATAGAATGATTGAATAAGGAACATACAAATGCATGATTTTCTAAATGATAAACGATTTGAGGGAATAAAGCCTCTTAACAACAGAGT
>JAETTS010000248.1 GCA_021769025.1 Enterocloster bolteae | reverse complement strand
AGCCCCATAGCGGTGGACTGGTTTTCTTGAGGGACGAACCGGATGATCATAGACATAAGGACCGAGTTGGCCATCAGGTTGCTGATGCCTCCGATGATCTGTGCAGCATAGAGATAATACATGTTTTTACTGTAAGCCACCAGCAGGCAGCAGAAGGCCATGGCGAAAAAGCCAATGGTCACTGCCTGGCTGGTGTTTAGTTTTTTCAGGACTTTTTTCCCGATCAGGCCGGCGGCCAGAATCTGAACCAGTGTAAAGAGCACGGTGTTCAGACCGATCTGGAAAGCGGAGGCCCCCAGTTCCTTTGCCACTGTGGAGGTGAAGGAGAATACAGTACCTTGAAGAAAGGCTTGCATGATAATGGCAAAAAAGGAAGCGCACAAAACTGCCGGATTGGAAAAAACGGCCACCACGTGGCCCAGCTGAAAGGGTTCGCGTTTTAAAGAAATAGGCTTCAGCTGAACAGCGCAGATAATGGCAAGGATTCCTGTCAGGAAACTGCATACCAAAGGAATTTTGTAGCCCCAAAGGGAGGCGGTGGCCAGCCCCAGGATAAATGCCAGAAGCTTCCCGGCGCTGTTGAAGGCATTGACATTGGTCACAGCCTGGACGCTTTCATCAGCTTGATAGTAGGCAGCGTACAGGATGGTGAAAGCCAACCAGGAGGATGCCGCGATCCCGGCCAGGATGCGGCAGATAATGATAGTCACGGAATGGGTGGCAAAGATCAGGCCGAAGGAAGATACGGTGGTAAATATGGTGCCCATCAGGATGGTCTTTTTATAACATCCGGTGACATCGGTGATGATCCCCAGAGGAATCCGAACCAGCATCTGGGTAAACCCATACATTCCGGTCATGATGCCGATCAGGCTTGCGGTAAATCCTAGAGTCTGCAGATAAGGGGTGAAGTATGGCATATGGCAGTATTCCGATGCCCAGAAAAAGATAATGGTGATGCTAAGAAGCTGACGGGAACGTTTCATTGTCTATGTACACCTTTCAGAAGCTGAAATTTTATTCTCAAGGAATAGTATATAAATCCGCCAGCCGGAGCGTGTTCCCGGGATAATCAGTGTGAGACCGGACACCTCCGATACAGCCTGGGGCCATACTCCTCCCGGAACTGGCGGATATGGTTATTATAAGGCAAAAAAATAGGTTTTACAAGGAAAAATTCGTCAACAAAATGGGTTTCCTTTTTATATAGAAAATGTTAGAATAATGTAGCAGTAGAAATAAAAAGGAAATGGAGGACCGCAATGGCATTATATGATTATTCAGGAGCATTGAAGCAGGGCCGCAGACAGTATCAGGATGCCTTGCAGAAAGGCAGGTATCCGTACCTTCCGGTATTGGATGATATTCTGTCTTATACAGAGATTGTATCGGAGGTAAGCCTGGGAGTGATGGACATCCCTTTGTCTAAGATTGTGGGAACGAAGACAGAAGGGCGTACCAGAGCATTTGCCAATAATTTTATGCCTCTTCTGCCGGAGAAATCGGAGTTTGGGGCGAAGTGGGCTTCTTTATATGACCATCAGATCAACGAGGGAATTCATGACCCCATTGTGGCCTATGAATTTATGAATAAGTTTTATGTCCAGGAGGGGAATAAGCGGGTAAGCGTCATGAAGTATGTGGGTGCCTACAGCATTGCTGGCAATGTGACCCGTCTTATCCCGAAGAAGACAGATGATAAGGAGAACAGGCTGTACTATGAATTCCTGGATTTTTATCAGGTGTCCTTTAACTGTGATGTGTGGTTCAGCAAGGAAGGCGGCTACAAAAAACTTTTGGAAGTTATGGGCAAGGAGCCAGAGCGGGTCTGGGATGAAGAGGAACGTCTGTCATTTAAGACCACCTATGACCGGTTTGCCAAGGCCTTCCGGATGGCGGGAGGAGATAAGTTGGATCTGACCTGCTCGGATGCGTTCCTGATCTATGTGGAGATATCTGGTTACGAGCAAGTGGAGGATAAGACGGAGAGGGAAATGCATCAGGATCTCCAGAAGATGTGGAAAGAGGTTCAGCTGGCATCCAGCGGAAGCCAGGTGGAACTGGTGGAGGAGCCGGAGGAAGAGGAGAATACTACGAAGAAGACCTCTCTGTTAAACTGGCTGCTTCCCACGGGAACCGTGGAGCCGTCCATGCTGAAGATTGGTTTTGTCTATACCAAAACAGCGGATACTTCCAGTTGGACCTATGCCCATGAACTGGGGCGGATGCATCTGGAACAGACGTTTGAGGGCAAGATGAAGACCATGGCTTTTGACCAGGCCAACACAGAGAGCCAGGTGGAGGAAGCCATTGAGAAGGCTATAGATGCGGGCTGCAATACTATTTTTACAACTACGCCCCAGATGGTTAGCCAAAGCGTCCGGTCTGCGATCCAGCATCCGGAGGTGAAAATATATAATTGTTCCATCGGGGTATCCTATACATCTATATGTACTTACTACCCCAGAATGTATGAGTGTAAGTTTTTGATGGGAGCCATTGCAGCTGCAATGGCTAAGACAGACCACTTAGGGTATGTGGCAGATTATCCCATATACGGAACCATGGCCAATATCAATGCGTTTGCATTGGGGGCCAGGATGATCAACCCTAATGTGAAGATCCGCCTGGAATGGTCCAGAGTGAAGAATCACAGAGCCAGACAGCGTTTGGCGGAAGAAGGGATTGTGTTTATCTCCGGAGAGGATATGATCACACCAGAGCATGCCTCCAGGGAATATGGACTTTATGTGAAGCGGGAGGACGGCAGTGTGGATAACCTGGCGGTTCCTATCTGGCATTGGGGGAAATTCTATGAGAGAATCATAAGGAATATCTGCCGGGGAGCCAGCGAGGCCAATGCCATGAAGGGCAAAAAGGCTGTCAATTACTGGTGGGGAATGTCCGCAGATGTAATTGACGTGATCTGTGCTCAGGATATGCCTCATGGCACTCACAGATTGATTGAATTTTTGAAAAATTCAATCAGAGCAGGCAGCTTTCATCCATTTGATGGCCTGATCTATTCCCAGAATGGAGTGATTCGGTGCAAAGAAGGAGAAAGCCTGGGACCGGAAGGGATTCTTACGATGAACTGGCTGGCTGAGAATGTCATAGGACAGGTTCCGGAGCCAGAGGAGCTTACAGACGAGGCCCGCATGCTTCAGAAATTACAGGGGGCCAGTGTAGATGAAAACAGCCATACGGAGGGTTGACCCGATGAATATACTGGTGCTGGCAGATCATGAGTCAAAATACCTATATGATTACTATGAACCACAGAAGCTGGAAGGCGTGGATCTGATTATTTCCTGTGGGGATCTGGATGCCAATTATCTGACTTTTTTTGCCACACTATGCCATGTACCAGTGCTTTATGTTATGGGAAATCACGATAAAACTTATGAGTTTAGGCCGCCGGAAGGCTGTATCTGTATCGAAGATGACATTTTTGTATACAACGGAATACGGATTCTGGGGTTGGGAGGCTCTATGGAGTATATTCCTGGAGCCCCTAACCAGTATACGGAATGGGCAATGAGGTGGCGGGTGAAAAAGCTGCGGTGGAAGCTGTGGAAACACAGAGGCTTCGATATTTTGGTGACTCATGCGCCGGCCCTTGGGGTTAATGACCTGGAGGACCTGCCACACAGGGGATTTGCCTGTTTCCGCCACCTGCTGGAGCGATATAAGCCAAAGCTGTTTGTTCATGGGCATGTTCATGCAACCTATGGAACTGGCTTTAAACGGAGAGATACGTTTGGAACTACTACAGTCATCAATGGGTATGAGTATTATATGGTGGAATATCCGTAGAACGATGAGAAGAAGGAGCAGTATGAGCAAAAAGAACGAATTAGAGAAAAAGCTAAGCGGAACGATGGGAGAGTTCAAGGCCTTTATCTTAAAGGGAAATATTATCGATATGGCAGTGGGTGTCATTATCGGAGGCGCATTCAGTAAGATTGTTACCTCCCTGGTCAATGACATCCTGATGCCTTTATTGGGTGCCGTGACAGGCGGTGCTTCGTTTAATGAATACAAATATGTGATTCATCCAGCTGTGCTGGATGAGGCACAGAACGTAGTGATGCCGGAAGCTGCTGTTTTATATGGAAGCTTTATTCAGAATATTGTTGATTTTCTGATTGTGGGTTTGTGTATGTTTTTTATGGTGAAGGCAGTGGCCATGGTGACTTCCAGATTTCATCATGAAGAAGAGAAGAAAGAGGAACCAGCACCGGCAGGGCCTACGGCAGAAGAACTTCTGACAGAGATCCGGGATCTTTTAAGGAAAGAAAAACTGGATTAGGACGGATTTTGTAGTAGCATAAGTTGGCAGTGGGTGAAGGATAGAAAGGAAAACAGCGGTTGAATGAGTGAAGAGCCAAAGGCGCGGAGCAGGAAGAAAAAGCCATTTCCTGTGAAGGCGGTTGTGATTGGGATGGTGACTGTCCTTGCTGCGGCAGGTGCAGGTGCCGGTTTTTATGTATATATGGGAAAGCAGTACGAGACTGTTTTTTTCCCTAACACGGTGATCAATGGCCTCGATGCTTCCAACAAGACGGCGGAGGAAGTAAAGGATCTGATTGCCGCTGGTATTGAAGGATATACCCTTACCATTCATGAACGAGGAGGAAATACAGAACAGATTACCGGGGAGGAGATTGGCCTTCATTCCATCTTTGACGGAAGCCTGGAAGAATACCTGAAGGCTCAGCAGCCGATGCGATGGTGGCAGGCAGAAGGAACAGAGTATGAGATTTCCACGATGATTGCCTATGATGAAGAATTGCTGGAGGAGAGGATAC
>JAETTS010000247.1 GCA_021769025.1 Enterocloster bolteae | reverse complement strand
GCAGATGTTGATAATCTTGCCATGCCCCTTCTTGATCATGGACGGAATCACTGCCTTGGACACAATAAAGGGAGCATTCAAGTCTACGTCGATAACCTGCCTGAAATCCTTAGCCGACATCTCGATCATCGGAATACGTTTGATAATTCCTGCATTATTCACAAGAACATCAATCACGCCTACTTCCTTCTCAATCTTTGCCACCATCTCATTCACTGCATCTTCACTGGTTACATCGCACACATAGCCATGTGCCGTGATCCCTTCTTCTTTATAAGCAGCCAGACCCTTGTCTACCAATTCCTGCTTGATATCATTGAAAACAATGGTTGCACCTGCACCTGCCATCGCCTTTGCAATGGCAAAACCAATACCGTAAGATGCGCCTGTCACCAATGCAACTTTGCCTTCCAGGGAAAAATTCGTCTTGTTGTCCATGTTCTTCCTTCTCCTTTTCTTTTTAGTTTTTGTTTCTTATCTTTTATTTGTATACAAATATGTTAGTTTGTATACAAAATCTTTGTATCTATACATTACCACGTTCTTCCACATTTTGCAAGAGTAAAATGAAAAAAATTAAAACTAAACATTTAAAAGGGGTAACCATTCACCATAGGACTTTGCAGATGCCGAAATTATGAAGCTGAAGGCTGAATCGTTACAAAAAAGGCGTATAGCCCTAACCCTTTTTCAGTAACGGCTATACACCTTCCATAATATTTTTCTACCCCTACGCCTTTATCTTGCCAAGGACAGTAAGATGGATTCCTCACCCCTTTACGCCAGTACTTGCCACGCCCTCGATAAACTGTTTCTGGAAAATAATAAACAGGATCACAATGGGCAGAATGGAAAGTACTGCCCCGGCCATCTGAACCGGATAATTACTGCCATACTCAGAGATCATGGATGCCAGGGTAGGCGCCAGAGTCATCTTCTTGGCGGAAGTGTTTACAATCAAAGGCCACATCAGATCATTCCATGCAAACTTCATAACCATGATAGACAAGGCCACCATGCTGGACTTGGTAAGAGGCAACATGATCTTGTAAAAAATCTGAAACCGGCTGCATCCATCCAGCATCGCCGCCTCCTCCAGCTCTTTCGGCAGGGATAAAAAAGACTGCCTCAAAAGGAAGGTGCCGAATGCGCTGAATAAGTTGGGCAAAAATAAGGCCGGAATGGTATTTAAAAGCCCAAGGTTCTGGATGATCAAGTACTGAGGCATCAAAAAGATCTGGGAGGGAATCATCAAAACCCCCAATATCAATACAAACAAAAGATCCCTCCCTGGAAAACGAATCCTTGCAAATCCATAGCCTGCCATTGCGCACAGGCCTACCTGTCCCAGTACCGTTACCACCGTGGTAATAATTGTATTTCCATACACCGTCAGGAAATTCGGCTTTGCCAGGACCTCCCGGAATGCGTCAAAACGCCAGGCAGACGGGAGCCATATAGGCGGCATCTGCACAGACTCTCCCTGAGTCTTAAATGCGGTGGTAATCATCCAGAAAAACGGAAGTATGGTCACCCCGATTCCAGCAATCAATATGAGGTGGATCAGGGCCTTTTTCAAATCTCTCTTTCTCATCCTCTACCTCCTAATCATAGATAACCCACTTCTTCTGGAACTTCATCTGAAACACAGTGATCAACATGATCAGGGCGAACATCACCACTGCAATGGAAGATGCGTATCCCTTGTCTCCGTACTCAAATGCATTCCTGTAGAAGTACATAACCACAGTCTGAGCCTCCTTATAGACTGGACTGGAGGTAGGAACCATTATATATACCATATCAAACGTTTTCAGCCCGTTGATCAGGCTGGTCACCATGACAAAAAAGATAGTAGGGCTTAAAAGAGGGAAGGTGATCTTCCAGAATACATACCAGGGCCCTGCCCCATCAATGGCTGCCGCCTCATAGTAGTTGCTGCTGATCCCCTGAAGCCCGGCTAAAAGGATGATGGTGTTGTACCCGCAGGAACACCAGATTCCCACGATCCCAATGGCGATCATCACCGTATTGGGATTGGTCAGCCAGCTGACCCCTTTGATTCCCAAAAATCCCAGGATTGCATTTAACAGGCCGTAATCCCCATTGTATATCCATCTCCACACCAGGGAGATGGCTGCCGCCATGGTGACTGACGGCAGAAAATAGACTGTTCGGTAGAACGAGGTTCCCTTGATTTTCGAGTTTAACAGCCCGGCCATGACAATTGATAAGAGAATTCCCACCGGCACAGTCATAATCACGTATACCAGTGTATTCTTCAAAGACTGCCAGAAGGTCTTATCTCCAATTAACTCCACATAGTTGGTGATCCCGTTCCAGGTAGAACGGTTGAACGCGCCGGTTTTCGTAAAACTCATATAAATACTCTGGAAAAACGGATAAAAATAAAAGATTATCAGTCCTGCCACCAGCGGAGCCACCATACCATATCCCCAGAGCCAGTCCTTCACATCTCGTCTGGACGGCTTCTTTCTGCCCATTTCCACTTCCTCCTCTCTCTTAACGGTACGCTTCCTCCAGCATTGGATTCACCTCCGCTGCAATGGAAGCACACGCCTCCTCCACACTGATCTGCCCCATATACGCCTGCTTTAAGTAGTCGCTTTCAACGGTCAGCATCTCGTTGGTCACCTTACAGCACGGATACAGCATGGCATCATCCACCTGGTCTAAGTAGGACTGAAGGTTTAAGTCTGGATACATCTGGACAAACAGAGGCTGACAGTCATACCGTGCAGAGATAACCGTACCGGATTTTCCCTGGATCTCTTGTCCTTCCTTGCTTCCCAGCCACTCCACAAACAGCTTGGCCTCCTCTGGATGGGCGGTGTTGGCATAGATGCCGATTCCAAGGCCATTGATGCAGTTGCCGTTCTGTCCGCCAAACGAAGGTGTCTCCACCACATCCACAACCGTATTCAACTGCTCATTTTTCATAAACGTAGCCACATTCCAGGAGCCAGCCCACAGCATAGCCAGCCGTCCGGACTCAAACAACGTATTGGAGCCTGTGTCTGTCAGCTGTTCCAAAGTTGGGGAAAGCCCCTCGTCAATCAAGTCAACCCAGCACTGGATGCCCTTTATGGTGCCTTCGCTGTCATACCCACTGGATTTAAAATCATCTGAGAGAATGTATCCTCCATTGGCCGATATGGTAGGATAGTAATACTGCTGTCCTCCGAATTCTGAACTGATGCCATAGATTCCCTTCTCCTTGTCTGTCAGCTTTCTGGCTGTCTCAATCATCTCATCCCAGGTCCATCCACTCTCTGGATACGCTACACCGGCATCGTCAAAGATTTTCTTGTTGTACCAGACTGCAATGGTATCAAAATCCTTGGGAACCCCGTAGATCTCCCTGTTTCGTATATACAGGTTGGACAGCATTGCCGGATAGTCTTTCTCCATATCAATCACCTGGCTATTGCCAATCATCTCTGTCAGAGGCATCATCATTTCCCCGTCAATGTAAGTGTCTGCATGAACCCCGTTCATCCAGAACACATCTGGCGCAGAGCCTCCGGTACAGGAACTTTCCAGCTTTGTCCAATATTCTCCCGTATTCTGAGGCGTATATTCTACTTCCACCGTAATGTTTGGATACTTCTCATGAAATGCATCCGCCAGCTGTTGGGAGATCTCCTGCTGGGAAGCCCCCCAGATGGCATAGCGGAGCGTCACGTCTTCTCCCTTTTTGTCTGAGTCCTTTGCTGTTGTATCGGCACTTCCCTCATTGCCAGCTGCCTTAGCGGTTCCTTGTCCCCCATTTTTCTGGGCCCCGCCCTGCCCTGCGCAAGCTACAAGCCCTGCTGCCATGATTGTGCATGTTCCTGCTGCCATCAGCTTTTTCATCATTCTTCTCATATATTGTTTTCTCCTTTTTATGAATCCATTCTGCGAGTCACTCTATGCCTGATTTTACAAGGCAATCATCCTGTCTTCCAGGCCTTTGGCCTCATTTTAATTGCCAAATGGCAGTTCAGCCGTCCCTTTTCGGATATCCTCCAGTTCCACCGGTTCCCCGTCACGCAAGCGGGAAATCTCCGCTGCCCATGCGATAAAATGGCTTTCCATGGATTGCTCCAAAGTAGTGATGGTATTGGTTTCAACCGGATCTCCCAGGGCATAATGGGCAAATTCTTCCAGCATCCGTATATCTCCGCCGCCGTGCCCGGAAAAATCCGTAGCCAACTTCGTCACGTCAATTACCTCCGGCTCATATCCAAAACGGTAGATCTTGATTAGATTGGACTCCATATTGGCCTCAATTTCTCCCATGGTTCCCATAATCCTGGTGTATCTGGCATTCTCATGGGTAAAGCCACACATTGTAAAGTCCATGGTTGTCCCGTCGGTCATCACCATATTTACCACCTGATGATCCACAACATTGTTGTCACTGTGGAACACGCAGCACCCATAAGGCCCGGTCTTTAGCTTCTCACGGATATTCTCCTCTGTGGGTTCCAGCGTAAGCACCTTGTCAAACCACTCTGTGATCGCCACAGGCACACCGTGTTCCCGGTTTGGCAGATATATTTTCTGTGCGTCATAAGGGCATTCCGCTTCATAGGGACATCCGTCTGTACACCGCTTAGGTGTCCCCTCCTTCGCCTGATCCTCCTTAAAATAAGAAGTGCTCCCAAAAGAAGTCACCTTCCGGCAGGTTTTTCCGGTAAGCCATGTAAGGATGTCCATGTCATGGCAGCATTTCTGCAGGATCATGGGACTGGTGGTATCGGAATTCTTCCAGTTTCCCCGGACAAAGCTGTGGGCCTGATGCCAGTAGCCTAC
>JAETTS010000246.1 GCA_021769025.1 Enterocloster bolteae | reverse complement strand
GCTGAAATAGGAGATATCATGTATGCCTATACGGCTGGCTGCCTCCTGTACCTGGATATTGGAACTGCCCAAAAGAGTAAACGCCTTTTTCATCTTAAGCCCGTTAAAATAATTTACAAAGGTGTCGCCGGCAGCCTTCTTAAACAGGATGCAGAACTGGCTCTTTCCCAGGGCACACCATCCGGCCGCTTCCTCCAGGCTTATATTTTCATCCACATGGTCCTCCAGATACTGGAGGAATCTGGTAATCTCCGGATTGGCGTTCTTATTGGCCATCAGATAATCCACCACTGACTGCACCGCGGCCTTAAAACATCCTTTTAAATCTGCCAGCGTCTCGGCTCCCCAAAAATCGCCTGTGGAGTATATTTCATCATATTCAGGCATATCCGCTCCCTCAGGAATGGAATATCCTGATATAAACACCCAGGTCTCCACCACGCCCCGGCGTATGGCCTGAATCTGGTCGTAGGACCGGAGCCCTGCCATCTCCTCAAACCAGCTGTCAATCAGCCGGAACGCCTCCCCGGCATCCTGCCTGAATATGGCCTCCTGCATATTGCGCTGGACGCTCCGTTTTGCGATGAAGGGGCGCCCTGCTGCTGCCTCCCTGCCACAGTGAAAGGCGGCCGGACCGTCAAAAAAGCGCAGTGCCGCCATCCTCCTGGCCTGTGCAAATCCTGCCGGAATATCCATCCTGCTTAAGCACTCCTGTCCCATCCCCATGGAAAGGGTCAGGTTCAAATGGGTCTTTAAGGCATGGTTGAGCAAATCCAGGGTGTCCGGGAAAAAGCAGGCCGGGCTCTCCCCCCCTTCTCTCCTGAACAGAACCACAATTTCATGTTCGCCGGTAAAGGCCAGATCTGATTTAGGCAGATTTTCAAGATACTCACGGACAATGTTCAAAAGTCCATACTTTCTGATATGGGAGTCCGTACCGCTGCCGGGCCGGTTCATTCTTTCGTCGTCCACCAGAAAACAGCCTGCCTGGTAGGTCTCAAAGGGATTGTAGGTATATCCCAGCCGGTCCAGGAGCATTTCATTGTCCCCAGGTCCCTGATTTCCCAGCAGCAGTGTCCTTAAGTCCTCCTCCCGGTTAAAGGACTGCACCCTCATATCCAGACTGCCTCTGCCCGCCTTCTTCCGCTCCTCCTCAATCATGGACTTTAATCTTGTAATGAGCTCCACCAGTGTATCCTGGGTAAAGGACAGCTTAAGTATATAATCCTCTGCCCCCAGCTTAATGGCCTTCTTCACATAATCGATCTCATCCACACAGCTCAATACCACCACCTTTGTATCCGGGTGGTTCTCACTTATATACTTCACCAGCTGGATTCCGTCCATGCCGGGCATCATGATGTCCGTGAACACGATATCAGGCACATCCCGGTTCATATACTCCACTGCGTCCCCTCCGGATTCGCAGGTGGCCACCACCTGGCATCCGTAGGCCTCCCAGTTAATACAGGACTGAAAACCCACCCTCACTATGATTTCATCATCCACAATCATTACCTTCAGCATGTCTCACTACCTCTCCTATATGGAAATACCGCAAAAACCTTGGTTCCGTATCCTATCCTGGATTCAATATAGAGCCCGTAATCCGGCCCGTACCTGGCTTTCATCAGCTCATGAATGCTGGTCAGCCCGATGCCGGTTACATGGCGTTTTTTACTGTTTTCATCCATTTCCTTCAGTATCTCATCCAGTTTTCCCTGTTCCATTCCCACTCCGTTATCCTGCACCGTAACGCATACCCGCTCCCCATACGGTTCAGCCGTGACCCAAATGGTGCCGTGAGTTGCCTCCCCCATACCGTGCAGCACCGCATTTTCCACTAACGGCTGAAGGAAAAATTTAATCACCTTGAATTCCTCCAGCTCCTGTTGGATATCTGTAACCAGTTCAATCCGGTTCTTAAGTCCCCAGTTCTTGATTTCCACCCACGCCTTCACCACACGTATTTCTTCCTTTAGGGGCACTTCCTCCTCCCTCCGGTTCATGGTGCTCTCCAGAAGGATTCCAAGGGAGGTAATCATGTCCGCAATATTGCCTGCCCCGGATATCATGGAAGACCATTTGATTACATTTAATGTGTTAAAGAGAAAATGGGGATTTATCTGGGCCCGGAGCATCTCATAGCGGAGATTCTGCTCTATTTCCTTCTGCTTGATGGTCTGGGCAGAGAGCTTTTCTATATAATCCACCATCCTGCTGATCTCCAGCTCTGCCTCCACAATTCCGAATACAGGCATCTGTCTGCCCTTTGCATCCTCCATGTCAGCGATTTTAGTCCCTCCGATATTGACTTCGCTCACCTTATGGATCAGACGGTTAAGAGGCGCGTTGACATAGAAATACATGGCAAGGCAGACCATGCAGGCTCCCAGGGCCATAAGGACCGTCAGGGAGGTTACGGTGCTGTGAAGCTTGTCCACTGCCTGGGTGATATGGGACAGGGGTACCAGGTTCACCATACGCCATCCTGTACCGGCCATGGTCACATGGTTCACCAGGTACTCCCGGCCGTCCTTTGTATAATGAAAATAATCCTGGTCCTCCTGTAAATCCTCTGAAAGCCGTCCGGCAGATATATCATCCAGTATATCGCTTTGCTCCGTGGCGTAAATCAGATGGTTTCCCTTATCAAAGAGAGCCAGCACCGCCCCGTCATAGGGTATCAGCACCTGTGCCAGGTTTTCCGTGGGAAAGGATACAAAGGACACCCCAAGGAATTTAAGGGAATTATAATCCTTAATCCGCCGGATGAATAAGATGAAATCCTCATCCTTCCCAGACTCAATCCTCTCCTTAAACACCCCCTTGTCATTGTAAATACAGGGGGCAATCCACCCGGATACCTCCTTTCCCTCCAGAAACTCCCGGTACCACGGCTGCTGCCTGACGCTCTGGGCAAACTTCTCCCCAAAATAGCTGCTGTTGTCAATCCCGTCCGCCACGCTGTAAACCGTGCTGTCCGCTCCCAGGATGATATAGTGGAGACGGTAATCAAAAAATATATTCCGGTAAAAGGTCAGCGTCTCCTCCACTGCCCGGATACGGCTCACATTCTCCGAAGAATATATATTTCCATCACATGACTGGTTCAGATAGGACGCCACCTGCTTGTTGGTGCTGGATGCGGCCGACAGCTTACGAATGGAATCCGTCACCTCTGTAAGCGCCAGCTCGTTGCGGTTCATATATTGGGATATGATGCCCGCCTCCTGGGTGATGAGCAGATTCCTGCTGCGGTTGAAGGAATACTGCATGATAAGGAAAACACTGACAAATACAGCGATAATACATGTGTATATTATCTTAATCCGCAGATTTACCTTCATCTTCTTCATCAAACTGACACCCCCCGACCGGCCTGACGGCCATTTCATTTATTATAACATCCTTTTATTTTAGGGACAATCCCGGCGTCCTGCCATTCCCGTCTCCACCTGAAAGCCATGGGACAGCTATATCAGCTCCTCCCGGATCCCCTCCCTGTACGCTCACTGGTAATGCAAAACCGGGAGGAATAAAAGTTCCTCCCGGTCATGTGATGGCCTCCAGGCCCTCCCGGTGCTACGCCGCAAAACTACCGGTAAGCCCGGTACCAGAGTGTGTCCCTAGTCTTCTGTCACCACCGCATTCTGGTACTCATGCGCGCCAATCTGGCTCAGCATCAGTCCCTGGAGCTTTGATGTGGCTGCAATCACCTTTGTCTCGCTGTAAAGGCCGATAATTGGGGTGTCCGTAACCATATCATCGTAAAGCTGCTTCAAAAGAGCTTCCCTTTCCTCGCCCTCGCCGGTGGATGCATACTTTACATATGTCTCGTCAAATTCCGGATTATAGTACCGGGAGAAGTTGTTGACCGAAGTGGACAGCAGCATTCCGTTGAATACATAGTCCGCGTGTCCTGTATTAGTCTGCCAGAAATCCAGCATCAGGTCAAAGTCCTCGCCCGCCTCAATCAGTGAGAATGAGGTGTTGTCATCCTGGGTCACAATGTTAAGGTTGATTCCCACCTCAGCCAGCTGGCTCTGAAGCACCTGGGCAATCTCTGTGTTGGTCTGGTTGGAGTTTGTCCACAGTGTCAGCTGGATGCCGTCGCTGTAACCAGCCTGGGCCAGAAGGGATTTAGCCTTTTCCGGGTCATATCCGTTGGTCTCGTATTCCCTGTAATCCTGGGCGGACTGAGGGATAATGTTGTCGGATACCGTTCCAAATCCGTAGAGCAGGGAATCCACGATGGTCTGCTTGTTGATGGCGCACTCCACTGCCTTGCGTACATCCGGGTTGCCCACAGGGCCGTCCGAACTGCAGTTCAGCTCCATAAGTATGATTTTCATGGATGGGCTGGTGAGAATCTGAAGGTCCTTGTTCTCCTGGATACGGGAGATATCATTGTTCGGAACCTCATAAGCCACATCCACCTCGCCTGTCTCTAACATCATGGTGCGCTGGGATGCCTCCGGTACGATTTTCATGGTCAGAAGCTTTGTCTTGGCCGGACCGCCCCAGTAATCATCAAACCGCTCCAGGGTATAATAATCGCCCTCCACAGCTTCTTTTAATTTGTAAGGGCCTGTGCCGATTGGATTGGCGCCGAAGGCCGCCTCGTCATACTCCGCCGGTACCACGGAAGCCTGGGGCAGGGTCAGTATGCTTAAGAAAGCAGGGTTAGGAGCTTTCAGCTTAACCGTCACATGATAATCGTCATCAATGGTACATCCGTCATAGTTTCCTACAAACAGCGCCCCTCTCTGGTCGATAAGGTCCAGGGTAAACTTTACGTCCTCCGCGTTCATATCGGTTCCGTCATGG
>JAETTS010000245.1 GCA_021769025.1 Enterocloster bolteae | reverse complement strand
GTTTCTGTCTATGCTGATGCTTTCCACGGAGGTGATCATGGCCCCCAGTTTTGAAGTGGTTTTCCGTTTAGGACTTTACAACACGTTATGGGGAATCATTTTTCCTACTTTGTGTACACCAGCAGGGATTATGATGATGAGGGCATATTTTGCAGGCGTACCAGATTCTCTGGCGGAGGCGGCAAGAATCGATGGAGCCAATGAAGGGAAAATATTTATGACCATCATGCTGCCCATGGCCAAACCGATTATTGTGATCTTGACAATTTTTTCGTTTCGTTGGAGGTGGAATGATTATATATGGCCGTTGATTTCAATTGATGATCCCAAAAAGTATACGTTGCAGCTTGCCATCGCCAACCTGGCGGGGGCTTTGAATGTGGAATGGCGGACGTTGCTGGCATCCTCTGTGACCTCAATGCTGCCTATATTACTTGTCTTTCTTGTCTTTCAGAAACAGATTATGAATTCTAATATAAACACAGGAATCAAATAAACAGGCATATAGAAAGGATAAAAGATGTTAAACGAAGAATTATTGGAGAGAGGCCTGCCGGATGTGCTACAGTTTAAAAATGGGAAACCTGTATTGTCTCCGGATGACTGGTACAAAAGAAAAAAAGAGATTGAGAAATTGCTTACAAATGAAATATATGGCAATGAGCCTTCGGCTTCCTATCTGGTGGAGGGAAAAGAGGTACGTTATCATGAGAACGCCTTTTGCGGAAAGGCGATATTTAAGGAAATAGAAATACGGATTATTGGAGAAAACTTTTACTACGCTTATCCCTGTTATATGGCGCTGCCCAAGAATAACTCCAATCCGCCAAGTTTTTTATACTTGTCCTTTGCCTCCATGTTCTATGGGGCGGAGTTTGAGTGCATGCCTGTGGAGGAAATTATTGACCAGGGATATGGGTTGATTAGCTTTTATTATCAGGAGGTTGTACCGGACATCTTTGATTATTTTAACAATGGAATCTGCTCCAGTTTTGCACGTAACCCCCACAATGGATGGGGAAAACTTGCCATGTGGGCATGGGGGGCAAGCCGGGTGATGGATTATCTGCAGACTGCAGATGACATAGATAAAAAGGAAGTGGCGGTCATGGGAATGTCAAGGCTTGGAAAGACGGCTTTATGGGCAGGCGCAATGGACGAACGTTTCTCTGCTGTCATATCTGTGGACTCTGGTGCCGGAGGGGCTGCCTTGTATCGGGGAAAAACGGGAGAAGGGATCGAAGAACTGGTAAAGCCTGAGCGTTTTCCTTATTGGTTCTGTGGGAATTTTAAGAAGTACGCAGGAAAACATGAAATGCTGCCTGTGGACAGCCATTTCCTCCTTTCTATGATTGCCCCAAGACCCCTTTATATCTGCAGCGCAAAGGATGATGATTGGTCTGACCCTAAGTCGGAATTTTTAGGTGCGTATGCAACGTCAAAAACCTATGAGCTTTTTGGGGTGCCTGGACTTGTGACAGAAGATGAGTATCCGCTTCCAGGATCCTGTCTCCATGACGGAACCATCGGATATCATCTGCGCTATGGAACCCACGGGATTAATCGGGATGACTGGAATCAAATTATCCGGTTTCGCAATACATTTCGTACAACTTGACAGTAAATACAGGAAGTATTTATAATAAAAGCATGAAAAGCAGAAGGGATAGAAACGATGAGCCAATATGAAAAGGGTGCTGAGTCAAAAAAGAATATGCTAAAGGCAGCAAAGCATCTTTTTTATAAAGATGGCTATGAGGCAACCACTGTCCGTGACATAGCAAAATTGTCCGGCCTCAATCTGGGATCTCTAAAATATTATTTTGGATCTAAATCAGATATGGCTTTGGTAATCTATCTGGATTTTCAGAAAATTCTTATTCAATGGGTTCATACTCAGGGATTTGATGCAAAAGTGCAGCATCTTATAAGCGAAACCATTGAGTTGCAGCTGTGCTTTGAGAGCAGTTCCTTTGCCCGCTTTTTTATTGAAATACATAACGAGCCCAGGATACAGGAGTGTCTCCAGGAGAAAGCATGCAGCCATTTTCAGGCAGAAGAAGTGGAGAAGATCTTTATGGCAGTTGACCTATTGGCTTTGAAGCCGGCGCTGGTGAGGCGGTATCTGAGTGAAGAGGGGAAAAGGATAGCCAAGGAAGCGTATTTATCATTTTATATCCGCAGATTAATCTGTCTTGAAGGGGAGGAAGATGAGGGGCTGTGCCAGAAAGTTGTCAGTGTGCTGGAAGGGTATTATTATAATGTGGTAGACAATTTCACACCGGTTTTGGTAAAAATCAATGTAGATTAAGGGAAAGCAATATAAAAACAGGACGTGGCTAAGCCATGTCCTGTTCCTGTTTGTGTGCCAGCTTTCGGATAGTTTTCCATCGCCTGGTTCGGAAGAAGGTGAACATCACCAGCATTCCGAATATAAAACTGATGGGGTAGCAGGCCATCAGATAGCTTCCGTCGATGTAGCGGGCGATCAGATGAGCCGTGGGGATCCGCACCGCCCACAGCATCAGAATGTTGACCATGGTTGGAAAACGAACCTCGCCGATCCCATTGGCAAAACAGATGATGCCGTTGAATATGGCAAAGGGCCAGGTAAGGGGAAGAACCACCTGGATATAGTGGGCAGCCATGTCCAAAACTCCCGCATCCTGAGTAAACAAGCTAAGGATGGGACGGCAGAAAAGGGTGACCGTGATTCCAGCCAGCCCGGTGACCAATCCGGAGAACAGCGGGATTCTTAAGGATCCCTGTTTTAGGCGGACATAGTTTTCAGCTCCCAGATTCTGGCCGGAAAAGGTAGTGGCGGCGGAGGAGAAGGAGTTGATGGCCACATTGGCCATGCCGGTCACCTTCGTGGCCACGGAACATGCGGCCATAAAGGTGGACCCTTGTGTGTTGATCAGGGATTGGACAAAGATATGGCCGATGGAATAAATGGAATTATTCAGTCCCAGAGGCAGCCCGATCTGGACAATATTTAAGAGAATGCTCCGATCCAGGCTTCTGGGAACCGGAGAAAAGTTTAGTTCCGGGTACTTCTTTTTTATGTAGCAGATACTGAAGATCCAGGAGGCAAACATGGCGATGGCGGTGGCAAGAGCGGCTCCGGCCACATCCATGCCAAGTAGCGCCACGAACACCAGATCAAGCACAATATTGACAATGCAGGATATCATAAGAAACAAAAGGGAAGAGCGGCTGTCGCCTACACCCCGCAGGATACCAGCATTCATGTTGTATCCCATGTTTCCAAGGGTTCCAAGAAAAATGATGCGGATGTAAGATACAGCGTAGTTCCAGGCATCATCCGGAACCTGCATCAGCCTAAGGAGCAGAGGGCCTACGAATAATCCCAGGATAGAGACAGGGATTGCGCACAAAAACAAAAAGGTGTTGGCTGTGGCAATGACAGATCGTAAGCTTTCCGTATCTCCCCTTCCGGTATACTGGGATACGAGAATAGAGAGGCCGGTTCCAAAGCCCAGAAAGATGCACAGAAGCATCTCCACAGGCTGTGCGCTGGTGCCGACAGCAGCCAGGGATACAGGTCCGCAGAAGTTCCCGATCACAAGGGTATCCACTGTGTTGTACAGCTGCTGCAAGATGTTTCCGATACAGATTGGAAGGGCGAACAACACCACCAGTTTCATGATAGAGCCTTTTGTCATATCAATGGATGATCCCATGAGATTTACCTGCTTTCGTGAAAGGGGGACAGTCCCTTACGTTTACTGGAAATGAAACGGTTTTCCTCCTCATCATACTCCCATTACACGAAAAAAGCAACCAGGATTTTCGTTGATTTTACCAATTAGTCATATTGTTTTTTGGCTATTTCTACCAGCCTTAAAAATTCCTTTTTGTAGTCGTCTGTATCAGCGTGGATACAGGGCTCCGCCAGGGCCAGAACCGTGTCATAGGAGGCATTTCCCTTGTTCTCGCTGTCCCGCAGCACCATACCAAATTCGGCTACGGCCGCGGCAAATGACAGAGTCTCTGACAGCTCTCCTACATAAGAATCTGCATCCACCGGGTAAGAGAGAAGGGTGCTTTTGTTGCCGTTTGGCGCTTTGTAACGCAGATTCACGGTTAAAAGCTCGGAACTGTCTACCAGAGTGCCGGTAGTCTGATATTTTAAAGAAGATCCCTGGGAGGAATCTCCGTTTTCTGCCGGAATGATCTCATAGAGGGCAGTCACAGAGTGGCCGGAACCAATCTCGCCGGCATCCACCTTGTCATTGGCAAAATCCTCCTGATTCAACAGACGGTTCTCATATCCCACCAGGCGGTATCCGGCTACATATTTGGGGTTAAACTCCACCTGGATTTTCACGTCTTTGGCCACCGTGATCAGGGTGCCGCCCATCTCGTCAACCAGAACTTTTTTGGCCTCAAATATGCTGTCAATGTAGTTGTAATTTCCGTCTCCGTTGTCTGCCAAAGCTTCCATCTTATTGTCTTTTATGTTCCCGGTTCCCACACCGATGACAGACAGGTGGATACCATCCTTTTTTTTCTCCTGGATCAGGCGGGTTAGTTCTCCTTCACTGCTGATTCCCACATTTAAGTCTCCGTCAGTAGCCAGGATGACCCGGTTATTGCCGCCGGAAATATAATTTTTCCTGGCCAGCTCATAGGCTTTTTCGATGCCTGCAGCGCCGGCAGTGGAGCCACCTGCTTCCAGATCGTCGATGGCGGCGGCAATCTTGGCAGTCTGGTCGCCAGGGACACCGTCTAATACTACAGATTCGTATCCGGCGTAGGTGACAATGGAAACCCGGTCTTGTTTTGACAGGTTCTCCGCCAACATGGTAAAGGAT
>JAETTS010000244.1 GCA_021769025.1 Enterocloster bolteae | reverse complement strand
AGGGCTGCGGAAAATACGCAGTGGCAAAATCAGCATAGGCGGCAATATCCTGGGGGGAAATAACACATCCAGACAGTGCAGGGACCTTCATGTGGGACATATTCCAGAGGACAGACAGGAGGTGGGGGCTGCCAGATATGCAAGCATCAGGGATAACTATCTTTTGTATCTGCACACACTGAGGCGGTTCCATAAAGGAATATTCCTAAACTATAAGGAATTTGATAAGGCGTGTATCGAGGGATTGGCTGAGTATGATGTGAGATACAATAAGATTCAGGATAATGCCAGCTCACTGTCAGGAGGAAATCTCCAGAAACTGATCATTGCAAGGGAAATGTATACCAAGCCCCATTTACTGGTGGCAGCACAGCCCACAAGGGGAGTTGACATAGGGGCCACTGAATTCATCCATAAACAGATTGTGGCGCAGAGGGATTTGGGAAGCGGGGTTTTGCTGTTTTCCAATGAATTATCAGAGATAATCAGCCTTAGTGACCGGATTCTTGTTATGTACAGAGGACAGATCATAGGTGAGGTGGACCAGGTCCATGCAACAGAAGAAAAACTGGGTCTGTGGATGGCTGGTATAAAAGACGAAAGATGATAGGAGGATAATGATTTGAGCTTGGAGTTTAAATTAAGGCCGGTTAATATAAAGACAATCATATCAGCCATCATAATCTCTTTTTTGGTAGGCGGTTTGATTGTACTGGGAAGTGGCTATAATCCTACGGAGGTATACTATAAATTATTTAAGGGAGCCTTGGGGAGTAAATTTGCCATTGCATCCACTTTAAGATGGATTACGCCTCTATTGTTTACTTCTGTTGCATCCGCCATTGCGTTTAGAGGCGGTATGTTTAACATGGGAGTTGAGGGACAGCTGTATATAGGAGCCCTGGCCGGAACCATTGTGGGGGTTTCCTGTAAGGGCCTTCCCCATTTGGCACATGTTGCCCTTTGCTTTTTGGCTGCCATGGCGGCTGGTATGTTTTATGCCATGATTCCTGCATTGATGAGGGTTTATCTGAATGCCAGTGAGGTAGTTACGACTTTAATGTTAAATTATATGATAATAAATTTAAACAATTTTATCATTCAAGAGTATTTTCTTGCAACAGACAGTATGGTTTCCACCATTGCCACCAATGAGATTGAGGCAAGTGCAAAGCTGACATCTATTATGCCGCCTTACTCAGTCAATACCGGACTTATCATTGGAGCGTTCATGATTGTCCTGTTTTACATACTGTTCAATAAGAGTAAACTGGGATATGAGTTCCATATATCTGGTGTAAATCCGCAATTTGCAAGATATGGGGGAATTCAGGTAGACAGGGTAAGGATAGGTGTCATGCTGATTAGCGGATGCATTGCCGGGTTAGGCGGAGCTGTTGAAATCATGGGGGTTCAGGAACGTCTGATGGCAAGTTTTTCTCCGAATTTCGGTTTTGACGGAATGCTGGCCGCCTTGCTTGGTAATAGCACTCCTCTTGGGGTAACATTATCTTCCGTATTCTTCGGGACCCTGAAAGCAGGGGCATTATCCATTGAGAGAACTACAGATGTATCCAGGGCTTTGGCTGATGTGATTAAAGGTATTATCATCTGTTTTGTTTCTGTCAGGACGCTGGGGTTACTGGACAGGATTTCGTTTAAATGGCCGGGGAACCCCATGTTGCGGAACAAGGGAAAAGGAACAGAGGAGGTAAAAAATGTTTATTAATGCCACACTTTTAGCAGTAGTTGCGCGAGTTACAACCCCTATTGTTCTTTGTGCTTCCGGCGGATTGTATTGCCAGCTGGCAGGGACTCCGAATATAACACTGGAAGGGGCCATGCTGATGGCTGCATTTGCTGGGGTGGCAGGCAGCTATTATACGGGCAGTGCCCTGGTGGGGCTGTTATGTGCCATATTAGGTTCGCTTTTAATCAATATTTTATTTGGTTTCCTGCATCTTAGGCTGGGCGGGGAAGGGACCATTACAGGTTTTGCCATTAATTCCCTGAGCCTTGGCCTTACAACATTCCTTTTGCGGTCCATGTTTAATGTTACAGGCACACTGGTGGATGACCGCATCGTGGGATTACCAAAATACAGTATCCCGATCCTGAAGGATATCCCCCTCCTACAGCAGCTGTTCACCAACCATACCCTGTGTACGTATTTCTCCTGGATATTTATTATATTGACGTATATCATTTTTTACAGGACGAAATATGGGATGAATATCAGGGCCTGCGGTGAAAATCCCACAGCAGCTTCTTCTGTTGGTGTTTCTGTTACAACTGTCAGGTGGAGTACGATTATGATTTCAGGCTTAATGAGCGGACTTGCAGGCGCACAGATATCCCTGGGGTATTTAAGTATGTTTTCCGAGAATATGACATCAGGCAGAGGATTCATTGCTTTGGCCGCCATCATGTTATCTGGCGGAAGGCCCATTGCAATGTTTGTGGCTGCGTTGCTGTTTGGTGTGGCAGAAGGCTTATCGAACCAGGCACAGCTGACAGCCATATCATCGCATCTGATCCTGACACTGCCATATCTCATGGTAATCGTTGTGCTGTTGCTGCAGCCGGAACAGATGAAGGCTTTGAAAATGCGAATCAGACAGATGAAAGGATAGGGGGAAGGATATGCGTTTGGATGGAAAATGTATCGTTATAACAGGAGCAACAGGAGGAATTGGCAAAGCTGCGGCAGGACTGTTCCATAAAGAGGGGGCAACGCTGGTTTTGTCAGATTTAGATGTGGAGAAAGGGGAAGAATTGGCATCACGATTACCTGGAACCCATTTTATTCCTGCCGATATCTGTGATTCAAATCAGGTTAATCAATTATTTGAGGCAGCGTTGGGCTTTATGGGGAAGATAGATGGTCTGTTCCATGCTGCCGGTATTGTTTCTTCATCTGACCTCCTTTCCTGTACAGAGCAGCATTTTGATAAAATCATGAACGTTCATCTTAAGGGGACGTTTCTTTGTCTGCAACAAGCAGCACTGAATATGAGGGAGCGTGGCGGATCCATTGTGCTTACGGCATCGCAGCGCGGAATCCTAGGCGCTACAGGTTCCATTGCATATAATGCTGCCAAAGGCGGTATTGTAATTATGGGAAAGAGTGCGGCCATGGAACTGGGAAAATATAATATACGGGTAAATGTTCTTTGTCCGGGTGCAACAGAAACGCCGATGCTCAGGCAGGATATAGCAAACAGTCAGGATCCGGAGGGATTGGAGCGCCGCATGCTCAGTGAATATCCTTTAGGACGGTTTGGGACATCAGAGGAATCAGCGTATGGCGCCCTTTACTTACTTAGTGATGAGGCGGCATTTACAACCGGTACCACATTAGTGGTTGACGGAGGCAATACGGCAGGATGATTGGGAGGTTGTGATTATGAGGATTTTATTGGTAGGGGGAAGCGGGTTGGTTGGCACCAGGCTTGCATCATATCTGGCAGAGCAGGGGAATGATGTGGTGTGTTTTAACCGCACCATTCCCCGCGGTGCCTCCAGACAGTGTATTTATGAGACCGGTGATTTGGGGGAATACGGTCTTTTGTATCAAATCATGAAAAAATACAGGGTGGAACAGGTTATACATAATGCGGCCATTTCCCATCCCATGCTGTACAGGGACAATCCTTATAAGGTTTACCGCGTAAATGTGACAGGAACCTTGAATGTGTTGGAAGCTGCAAAGCTTTTTGAGGTCAGCCGTTTTATCTACATCAGTTCCGGCGCTGTATATGGGAACACGGATAGTCCTGTCGTATATGAAGAACAGAAGCTTCATGGTGAAAGCCCCTATGGCGCTTCTAAAGTGGCGTGTGAGGAAATTGTGAGAAACTATGGCCTGCAGACCGCTTCTCTTAGGGTGGCTTTTGTATACGGCCCGGGCAGGAGTATGTCATGCCCGGTTGAACAAGCTTTACGTCATGCGGTAAAGGGGGAGGAAATGCTGTTAGACAAAGGGGCTGACCAGAAGATGGATTATATTTATATTGATGACTGCGTGGAAGCAATCGGACGGATTGTGAATAACCGTACACTACGCTATGATGCATATAATATCGGGGGAGGGCAGCTGGTGCCTTATAGCCGGGTGATTGATAAAGTAAAGGCACTGTATCCCAAGTCCCGGATTGCAGTGGGAGCTGGTGGTCTTGGTTATGATGATTTGGGGGCAATGTCAATTCAGCGCATAGAAGAGGATACGGGGTGGAAACCTGGCATATCAATTGAGGAAGGGATAGAAAGATATGCCTTATGGATGGAAAAGAATATTTAGAATAACGCTTTACAAGGATATGGTATGAGGGTACAAAAAGAAAGGGTTGGATTCTGGCTGTGCAGCCGGGCATCCAACCTTTTTCTATTCTTATTTATCATCCACCAAAGGAATCGGCGTCTCATCCTTCTCATCCAGATGCGCCAGATAATACTTGGTATCCTTTACAATCACGCCGGACAGCAGCAGTACGGCTATCAGGTTTGGAATGGCCATCAGTGCATTGAGCGTATCTGCGATACTCCATACAAGTTCCAGCTGGATGACAGGGGCAGCCACCAGCACCAAAGCCCAGGCCAGGCGGTAAGGAACCAGCCCTTTCTTGCCCATCAGGTATTCCAGGCACCGTTCTCCGTAATAGGACCAGCCCAGGATGGTGGAGTATGCAAATGTGATGATGCCCACTATGAGGATCGGCTGCCCGATGTAAGGAATCAGGGAAAAGGCAGCATTGGTCAGTTCTCCGCCGGACAGGTTGGTAACGCTGATGGAATCATGGCCAATGATGCTGCTGACAAGGACAAGGCCGGTCATGAGGCAGACCAC
>JAETTS010000243.1 GCA_021769025.1 Enterocloster bolteae | reverse complement strand
CTCGGAATCTGGTCGTGCCTGATTTAGTGAGATTCCGATCGTACGTTTCTCCAGTTTGCCGCGAATCCGTCCTTCTGCTGGTCCATCCAGTCCATTACCTGGATTTCCAGTTCCCGGGCCAGGCTATTTTCCGGCTCCTTCGTCAGATCCGCCGGGTGTTTTTGCAGAGGGTCTGTCTGATTGCAGTAGAGATAACGGGCAGGCTTTGGCGTCACATCGTATCCCAGCTCCATGATGTAGGTATAATCCTGCGTGCGTACGCCTCTCCAGCCGAAGGTTCTGGGATCCTTCCCCCACTTTTCAAACTCTCTGAGAAAAATATCTCTTCCCGGGCAGGCGCACAGAAAGCTTACTCTGCCAGGTTCCTCCTCAACTGTCACCAGGAACCGGGAGCAGTCCTCTCCTTCCACCCGGTCAGGAATCTCCACATCCAGAAGTCCCAGAACGGTAGGCATCATATCCTGGCTTCCTATACAGGTGCGGCAGATTCGTTTGTCATTGCCAGGCACCCGCACTACAAAGGGGATTCTTATGGATTCCTCATACCACACATGTTTACCCATAAGGCCGTGGGATCCCATCATGTCGCCGTGATCCGAGGAGAGTACGATCACAGTGTCTTCATATAATCCATGTTCCTTTAAAAAATGTATCAGCCGCCCGAACTGATCATCCAGCCCGCTTACGGCAGCGTAATACTGTCTCGTGGCAAGCTTCAGCTCCTCCTGGGTATAGTCTACCGCCTCCCACGTATGGTGATGGATGTGTTCCAGGTTCACATTGTCTTTCAGCTTCACATCCGGGTACAGCTTAAGGTATTTTTCAGGTACCTGATCGTACGGGCTGTGAGGCGGATTCCAGGCAAGATACAGGGCGAAGGGCATATCCTTCTTCGCTGCCTGAGAAAGATATTCCATAGCTTTATCCGTCTCATGCTCTACCGACCACTTGCCGGGGCGGATCATCTCAGGGGTGTCCTGCCAGTAGTGGGGCGTCAGATGCATATCGTAGGTTCCGTAAGAATACCAATAGTCAAAGCCATGTCTGCGCACCCCCGGCGGTGTATAGGCATCCCAGTCCCTTGCCCCTGATACAGGCTCTTTACAATGATTTTGTTCTGGCTCATCCAGGTGCCATTTCCCGATGTAGGCAGTCTGATATCCGGCATTTTTAAGTACCTGCCCTATGGAGATTTCATCATCTCCAAGGCGCATGGAAAGCCCGTTCTTACAGTTGGTGAACATGCCCAGAGAAAGGGGATACCTGCCTGTCAGCAGGCTGGCGCGGTGAGGCGAGCATACGGGAAATGTACTGAAAGCATGATCACAGTATGTGGCTTCCTGACAAAAGGCATCCATATTAGGCGTCAGAACCGGGTCCTCCATAGAGGCTCCCATAGCTCCGGCCCGCCATTGATCCGCAAAAACAAACAGCAGGTTCTTTTTCATTGTCCCCTCCTTTTTGCAGGCAGAATCTCCTCAAAAAGATCGGTTTCTGCTGCCAGCTTTTCTTCATCCAAATCGATTCCAAACCCATCTTTTAATGTGAATGTTACCGGGTTCTGGCTGCTGTCTGTGGCAAGGCTTCTGACACAGCGATAGAAAAAATCGGATTCATTCCTTTTTTCCGCAGCCTCCACCCACCTGGCTCCCAGACCGTATGCCAACTGCTGCCAGATGGAAGCGGAGGGCCCCACCAGGCTGTCATCGCCGATCATCAGCCCGGCTCCCAGCTGTCTGATCCGTCCTGCCAAAACCACTGCATCCACGATGGAACCGGCGGAATCCGGATGGATGTTGTAGATTTTCCCCATGCCGGCACAGATCTCCTTAATAGAACGGCGGGAGGGCCGCATGGGATAGTCAGGGATCAGCTCCAGAGGAGAGACGGAACTTTGAAGCTTTACCCACTCATCCCTGGAGAGGAATGCCGGATCCTCACAGGCATCCAGTCCTGCCTGATGTAAGTGTTTCATCTGTTCCTCAATCTGTGGCAGAGGCGTTATTTCCCCCTCTGGCCGATATCCGCAGTTCACATCTCCGATCAAAAAGGTCTCTTCTGCCGGACAGATCTTCCTCACAGTGTGTATAACCTGGCAGTCCAGCCCGGTTTTTCCAAACAGCTTGACTTTAATAAACTGGTTTTTGCCCTGGCTTTTTGCCCACCGGGCGCTTTCCTCTACTTCTTCTAAATTATCGCTGAGGATTACATGGACGCTGCACACCGGTGTCCCCTCGTTAAGGCCCAGAAGGGCATTGGCCGGGCAGCCGGATATCTTTCCGCACAGATCGATGAGAGCCATTTCCGTCATCTCGATCAGCTGTTCCGGCCAGATATCCTGATGTTCCCTTAAAGCTTTAAGCGCCTCTCCGGCATGGAGGCCTGCCAGGTCTTCCAGCAGTTTTTTCCAGGGCTTTAAAGAAGCCTCCGGTTCATTTACTGACAGGATACACTCGGCAAAGCCAGTCTTCCCCCCGGCCGAAACCGCTGCGATCACATGCTGGCGGCTGGACCAGGTGCCAAAGCTGAAGTGCTTCATGGCATAGATATGTTTCAAATATAAACGAATCGATTCCACAGGCCCTTTTACAGCATACAGCCTGTCAAGAATTTCATTCCGCTGCCTGTCATAACACATATTATCCTTTTACACCTCCGGTAAGGCCGCCTACAATATATCTGCTGAGGGCGATGTACAAAATGAATGTGGGAAGGAAGACGATGATGACTGCCGCAAACAGGCCGCACCAGTCTCCGCTGTACTGCATGCCGTTGATCATGGAGAACAATCCCAGCGCCACAGGCCGCAGCTTCTCCGAGTTGACAAACAACAGGGAGAGGAAGTACTCGTTCCAAATGTTGACAAAATTAAAAATAGTCACCGTAATAAGCCCGCCCTGAGCCATGGGAAATACGATCTTCCAGAAAGCTTTAATGGGGTGGCACCCGTCGATTGCCGCCGCCTCCTCATAAGAACGGGAAATATTTTCAAAATATGCCATGAGGAAGATGGTGGTGTAAGGGATTTTCGTTGCTACGAACAGGGCGATCAGCACGATCCGGTTGGATACTTCATTTCGAAGGAGCCCTGCCCTGGCGATAATCATATACAGGGGGATAATCACCATGATGACCGGCACGCCTGTTGTGGCCGCAAGCAGTGTCTTGATAAGTCCGGAGCCCGGAAATTTAAACCGCTGCAGGACGTAAGAGTAGGGGGCGCACATCACAATCAGCAGGATACAGGAGATCACTGCATAAAGCAAGGAGTTCATAAAGTAAACTGACACATTAGAAGCCACCCACACCCTGGAATAGTTCTCAAAATGCAGCCCGGTGCTGAACTCAAAAATCGTTCCGCGGAAAATATCGCCGGTGGTGGACAGGCTGGCAGCAATAACCCAGATGAGGATGACTGCCGTAAAACCTACCCAGGCCATCAGTACCAGATATCCGGGGGCAAGGGCCAGCTCTTTTTTCAGACTAAATGGATTGTTTTCTTTTTCTTTATTATTCTTCCACACGTTGAGCCTCCTTAAAATTCCAGATCGTCGTCTTTAATCAGACGGTTTACCAATGTAAATATAAACACAATGAACAGACAGAGCATGACGCCCACAGCCGCCGCAATACCTGCGTCACGCCGGATCTCATCTACGTTCTCAGCTCCAAACAGCTTATCGTACATATAAACCATAGGCACTACGGTAGACGTGTCTGCGCTGATAGGGGAAAACAGTTTGGACCAGATGAAGAATCCGGATACGCTGATAGACCACATGATAATATTGGTACGGAAGATTCCTTTCAGCAGAGGCAGCGTAATGTAAAAGAACTGTTTTACTTTGTTGGCCCCGTCGATGGCGGCAGCCTCATAGTAATCGATGCCTATCCGCTCGATTCCGCTGACCCAGATAAGCATAAAGTGTCCGATCATGCCGAAGCAGTAGGAGATTAAGAGAGCCCAGAACTTATAGTCAGCGCTGAGCCACTGGATCCGGGCCACAGAGTCCAGATGCAGTGCGGAGAAAAACTTTGTCATAAATCCATAGGACGGATTGAATATGTACTGGATCCACATGGTCGCCATAGCCACGGCGCTGATTACATTGGGAAGGTAGATAGCTGCCTGGAAGAAGCCTCTTCCGCGTATGCCGTTTTTTAATATAACTGCCAGAAGGAGGGAGATCCCCAATGTGACCACTCCGCCGATTAAAAATATCTTTGCCAGATTGATCCAGGAAGCCTGGTACAGAGAGTTTCTCATCAGGCTGATATAATTTCCTATACCGTTAAATTTCCATTTATCCACCGAATCTGTAATCTCCTGGATCGAGAAGAAACTCATGATTACGGTACGGATAATCGGATATATCAGGGTCACCAGAAAGACCAGTGTACCCGGCAGAGCAAATGCAATAATCATACTGCGGTTTCTTTTCATTGCCATTCCCTTTCTTTCTAAATATGGCGTACAACTTATGTAATTGTACGCCATTTACCACGATTATCTGTTTCTTACTATTAAAGTGTTGACCGGCAGCGATTGCGTGAGGGCAAAGCTGGTCGCAATCGGCTTTCACAGGGTGGCTGATGCAACATCAAAGGCTGCATGCAGGTTTACTTTTTGGAAGCTGCCAGCATGTTGTCCACAAATTCCTGCGCTGTACATGTTCCTGCATATAGCTTCATCAGATTTTCTTTTAATGCCGGTGTGATGTCCGGGTTGTTCTCCAGACCGCCGGAGGTAGCGAACAGCTCTGTACAGCTTTCCATATAGGGCTTAGCCTCCTGAAGCTGCTCCGGCCAGGACTCGTTGTTCTTGTCTGCCGGAAGTGCCAGGCTTTCCTG
>JAETTS010000242.1 GCA_021769025.1 Enterocloster bolteae | reverse complement strand
CCGGTAGTGGAGATAAGAGTGGATGCCCTGAAGGCTCAGGCAGCGGGATTAAGCGCGTCCAAAATAGGAAGCGCGGTTCACAATGCGATCAGCGGCGTGGAATCCACTGAAATTGAAATAGACGGAAACGATATAGATGTAAAAGTGGAATACTCGGATGAGGATTATAAGACCATTGACCAGGTAAAGGGCCTTGTTCTGACCACGGGAAGCGGAGGCTCAGTGGCGTTGACGGATGTGGCTGATGTGCAGTTCGTGGACAGCCCGGCCAGTATTTCCAGGGAAGACAAGGAATATAAGGTGACAATCAGCGGTGAGTATACAGAGCTGGCCACAAGGGAAACCAAGATGCGGATTAACCAGGAAGTGGTAACGCCAAATCTTACTCCGTCTGTGAGTATAGGCCTCAATTCCATTGACAGTTCTATGAACGAGGAGTTTTCAGCCCTTTATAAGGCCATCGGAACGGCCGTATTCCTGATATTCGTGGTTATGGCGGCCCAGTTTGAGTCGCCCAGGTATTCCTTCATGGTTATGACTACCATACCATTCAGTTTAATAGGAGCCTTTGGACTGCTGTTTTTAACAAACTGTAAGATTAGTATGGTATCCCTTATTGGATTTTTGATGTTAATTGGTACGGTGGTGAATAATGGTATTCTGTTTGTGGATACGGCTAACCAGTACAGGGAGACCATGGACATGGACACCGCGCTGATTGAAGCAGGAGCAACCCGAATCAGGCCCATTCTTATGACAACCCTGACAACAATCATTTCCATGATTCCCATGGCCATGGCTATCGGAAACTCAGGAAATATGACCCAGGGACTGGCAATTGTAAACATTGGCGGTTTGACCGCTTCCACGGTTATGTGTCTGCTGATGCTGCCCGGATACTATAAGCTCATGAGCGGAAACAGGAAAATCATAAAGGAAAAAAGAGGCGGCGGGAGAAAACCCTGGCCGGTAATTGCAGGCAGCTTTAAGAAGAACCTTAAGAGAAACAGAAAGGATAAGGGGAGGAGTGAAGAATGAAACCACAGATGACCTTTATGGCAAATGGCCGCTGCATCCTGGTTCTGGCGCTGACAGCTGTCATGGGGGGCTTGTCCCCCATGGTGGCCCTGGGAGCCAGTCCGGAATTTGCCAGGACAGAGCAGGAGTGGGCCCGGCTGCAGGACAATGTAATAGAATACGATGAAATTCCGGATTTGATTCATGAATACAACGCAACGGTTCAAAATAACCAGTATGATTACCAGAAATTCCGTGAGGACTATGGGGATACCAATTCCGATGTGGCTGACGCGTACAATGATCTGGCCCAGGATTTTTACGATGACATGTCTGGAGAGACAGACGCCGGTTCCATGATGTCAGACCTTCAGCTGGATATTCAGGCGAGGAATATGCTGAAACAGGCAGACAATACACTGGAGGACAGCAAAATATATCTCCTGACCTATGAGATGGCCGAGGATAATCTGGCGGCCACGGCGCAGTCCAACATGATATCCTATCATAAAAAACAGCTGGAGCTGGAGCAAAAGCAGACGGACTTGGAGCTGGCAAGGGAAAAATACAGTTTAGAACAGGTAAAGCAGGCAGCCGGCACGGTTACGGCAGTGGATGTGCTTACTGCAAAGGAAAGTCTGCAAAGCAGCGAGAACAATATAAAAGAACTGGAATCAGGGATAGAGAATCTGAAGGAGGAATTGTACATTTCCCTGGGATGGAAGCATAATGATTCGCCGGATATAAAGGAGCTGCCGCAGATGGATGTAAGCCGCATTGACGGCATGGATCCGGACCGGGATCTGGAGACAGCCCTGGAAAACAACTATACATTGAAAATAAATAAGCGCAAGCTGGAAAATGCCAGATCAAAGACAACAAGGGAATCTCTGGAAACTAAAATCAGGAATAATGAAAAACAGATAGGGGCATCCCTTTCCAGCGCGTACAAAAACGTGCTTTCCGCCAGGCTTTCCTATGAACAGGCGGTGGCAGAGGCGCAGTTGGAGGAAACCAATACAAATATTGCAGCCGGAAAGCTTCAGGCCGGCATGATGACCAGCCTGGAATATAAGGAGCAGGAGTATAAAATGGAAAGCAGCCGTTTAAATGCCGAAATGGCGGCCGTCAGCCTGTTCCAGGCCATGGAAACCTATGACTGGTCGGTGAAGGGGCTGGCGTCGGCAGAGTAGGAGACAATGGGCGGACGTGCAGGACAGACGGCGGGGAGCAGGCAGAGCAGGAGGTGCGGAAATAGAATGGACAGGATAACAGGCAGAGCAGAAAAAAGGAGAAGAACAGGAAGGAAGCGTTTTCTCATCACTATGCTTTCCTTGTCCCTGGCAGCCGGATTATCAGAAGTAACGGCATTGACGGCAGCCGCGGCTGCCCAGAACGGACCTGGAGATACGGACCGCCAGGAGGAGTATCTGGGACAGGAGAGGAATGAAAAACTGAAGGATGATGTGCTGGAGTATTCGGAACTTCAGGACATGATACGGACCTATAATCCCACGGTCCTGGAGGTGGCGGATTCCTATAACAAAACCATCATGGACTATGAGAATGCCTGGGCTGAATTAAAACTTTATCAGGGAAGGGCTGATTCTGACAAGGATGACGCTAAGGATGCAGGCAATGCGGAACAGTATACTTATTATACTGCACAGGAACAAACCTACAAGGCGGCAGCCAGTTCCTATTATAAGATGCTGGACAATATGAAAAAAACTGCATCCTCCACCAGTACCCAGAGACAGACGGAACGGCAGATGACCGTGGCAGCCCAGTCTCTGATGGTGAGCTATGAGACGCTGAGGCAGCAAAAATATACCCTTGAGAAGATGGAGGAACTGTATAAGACACAGTACGAGCTTGGAACCGTAAAGGAGCAGGCGGGGACTGCTGCCGCGGCGGAGGTGCTCTCATTTAAGAATCAGGTGCTGGCAGCTCAGGCATCTCTGGCTGCGGTGGAAGCCAATATGGAAAGTATATATAACAGTCTGTGTCTGATGGTTGGACGTGAGGCGGACGGAAGCCTTCAGGTTGCGTCCATTCCGGCCGCGGACCCCTCCAGGATAGGAACCATGAACCTGGAGGAAGATACCGCAAAGGCAATAGGGAACAATTATACGCTGATCAGCGACCGTCATTCACTGAAGGTGGATTCCACATCCAGCTCCAATTATAAGCTTAGGACCATGGAAGACGGGGAACAGAAGCTGACATCGAAAATGAAACGTCTGTACGAAGATGCAGCCATAAAGCGGGATGCCCTGGAGCAGGCCAGGACAGGATATGAGAAGGCCCGGATAAATAAGCAGCAGGCAGATACCAAATATGCAATTGGTATGCTGAGCAAGGACGAGTATTTGATGGAAGAACTGGATTACGTGCAGAAGGAAGCAGATTATAAAGCAGCGGATTTGGCGTTGCAGCAGGCCATGGACACATACGATTGGGCGGTGCTGGGCATAGCTGATATAGAATAAGGGTCAGGCGAAAGGATGGATATGGATGAAAAAAATCAGAGTGGCAGGATGGATGACAGGTATGGGGGCAGCGGCAGCGGTACTTGCGCTGTCCGCCCAAACAGCCTGGGCCGGAAGCTGGATTGAGGAACCCATGGGCTGGTTCTATGAGAAGGATGACGGGGAGACGGTACGAGGCTGGAACCAGATTAACGGCATTTGGTATTATATGGACACGGAAACCGGCGTGTGGCAAAAAGAGCCTGCCATCAACCGGGCAAACGCCCCGTATCTCATGGAAAATATGATGGCAGAGGCAGGGCTTTACCAGGATGAAGAAAAAGAGATGGAATACAGGGTGCAGTACGAGACAAAAGACACCATAGAGGTTTTGGCAGGTTGGGAAGAAAAGCCGGGTGTATTCCACTCTGTTAATACGTTTGAAATAAATAAGAAAACAAAGACCGCAGCATCGAGTGTAACCAAGGAGGAGTATGGAGTATATTAACCATATGGTGGGAATCTGTGTTACCGAAAAAGGAGAAAATGTCAGGCTGGACATCTATTGCAACCAGGGCAGATATATGGAAAGAAAGACATTGAGATACAGGAAGGAAGAATCTGCCCTGTGTGATGCTGCCCTGTACGGATTGCTGAAAAGAAGAACAGGTGATGCCCCACAGGACTGTGTAAAGGGAGGAATAGAGCCAAGTCCCTCTCTGAAGGAAAAGAGCGAATTGTGCCGCTGTCTGTCCAAAACCTATATGGTGGGAAAGCGCATAGGTCCCTTTTGGTGCTTCAAGGGAATGCTTTCAGGCAGGCTGGGGCAGAGGAGGCCGTTATCAGCCCTTTTATATGATACAGAATACGGCCAGATTGTGATAGCAGCCTGCGGCCCTGAAGTCAAAACATGGTATTTGTTTGAGGGAGAGGCAGGGGCAGATATAGGAAAAAATGGAATGGATAATGGATATATATTATCTATTTGGGGCATGGGGAAGGTTCTCCAAAAATTTTTCTTTAAAACAATAGTAAGCTATTGAAAAATGCAAGTGATTGTGCTATGATTTTTTGCAGTAATAAGGAGGTGAAGAGATGATTGCTCAGAATTCATGCGGCGCCTGTATTAAACAGATACATGATGCGCTGGAAAAAAATGCAAATAATGTGCTGCGTCATCAGGATTTGACCATGGCCCAGGTAGGAGTTTTGCTTGCTCTGAGCGGTGCGCCGGATTATCAGCTGACACTAAAGGAGCTGGAGCATGCACTTCATGTGGCCCAGTCTACGGCAGCAGGTATTGTGGCGCGTTTGGAACAAAAGGGCTTTTTAGAGGGCTTCGGGGACCCGTCTGACCGGCGCG
>JAETTS010000241.1 GCA_021769025.1 Enterocloster bolteae | reverse complement strand
GATTTCAATCCACGTTCCCGCAAGGGGAACGACAAGAAACGGCTTTTAAAAATTATCCAGGGCGGAAAATTTCAATCCACGTTCCCGCAAGGGGAACGACAGCAAAAATAACTAAAATACCCCTTAAATTTCAACTTTATATTACTACATTTCACAATTTTTTTTAAAACAGATCTCCTCACACCTCCCCACCCCATTCAATTACCTCAAATACTCCTTTTTCTCCCTAATATCCAAGTGCGAATCCCCTACTCATTCCATGTTCACTACAGGTTCGCACTACATAATCAAAGGCCCTTTCATATCCACACTCTCCTTCACCCCTATATGCTCCACTTTATTCTTATAATTATTTCCCAAATAATAAAATCGCAGGCTATCCTTCTTAACATCAATTATCTCTTCCAAAATTCCTTTCACCTTCCTGCACTTTGCAGCATCCATCTCACATTCAAAGACAGAGTTCTGAACCCTTCTCCCATAATTTACGCATTGCTTTGCCACCTTGCGCAAACGTCTTTTTCCCGCCTCTGTCTCCGTATTCACATCATATGTAATCAAAACCAGCATTTTCCATCACCTACTTCCACATAAACGGCGGATACCCATCCAAATCACCCCTGATAAACCGTGCCAAAAGTAAAGCCTGAGCATAAGGTACCATTCCCCACTCAACCTTCTCCTCCAAAAAAGGATGCTTAATCATTTCCTGTTTTCGCATCTGCCAGGCCCCCAAAACGGCTTTTCTCGTATCATCATCCATGATAACCGCACCGTTCTCCTTCTGAGAAAATCCAGATAAAGACACAATTCTTTTATTAATCAAAGAAACCACAAATCGGTCTGCCAGTACAGGTCTCAACTCCTCCATCAAATCCAACGCCAGAGAAGCCCTCCCTGGACGATCCCTGTGCATAAATCCCACATAAGGATCTAAGCCAACCGTCTCCAATGCAGAAATACTCATCTGGCTAAGAAGCGTATACACAAATGAAAGCAATGCATTAACCGCATCCAGAGGTGGCCGTCTGTTTCTGCCTGAAAAAGAAAAATCCTCTTTCTGCTGAAGAATCAACTCATCAAAAACAGAAAAATACAGGCTGGCAGCTTCCCCCTCAATCCCTCGCAAAGACTCCATAGAATCACATACCTGTATCGCTTTCAGAGAATTTCTCATCTGTTCAGAAACTCTCTTCAATTTTTCTGTATCCACCCTCATCCCGTGGTCTCGCGTCGCTCTCTCCAATACCCATCGGCCATTAAATACTTTCCCAATAATAAAGCTTTTTCCAATATCCAGACTGGCTTTCGTCTCCTCTGACAATTGGTACTGCCGCTTTCTCAGCAGAACATTTCCCCTCTCCTGCCCAGAAACTCTGGCCAAAAATCTTCCCGATTGAGACAGAAACGTAAGCCCAATATTTCTTTTTGCACAGGCACCCATCAAAGCCGGACTAGCACCTGTAAAACCATATGTCACTATAGCCTCCAGATTGTGAAGAGGCACTCGCCCAATCTCTTCCTTATCACACAATACTACCACATTTTCTCCATCCAGTGACAAATACCTATCCGCCGAATTTATGTATAACGTGTTAAGCAACCTTTTCAATCCTTATCCTCCTCTATATTGAATCAGCACGCTACGCGTCACCTGCCAGGTCGTCAAAGTCCATTCCAATCTGTCTGTCCACATAGTCTCTTGCAGATTTTTGTTTCATCAATTGAGGAAGACACAAATTTTTAAGAGAACAGGCATTACACGCTTTAGTCCTTCTTACCTTCGGTGTATAGTTACGCTGAAAATACTGATGCATCTCAAGAAATGAATCCCTCACACTTTGCCGAATCCCTTCCTCCAGCGGCACTTCCATCCGTCTTCTAATTTCCCCATAAAACAGATACCCCTTTGAAATGTTACATCCCAGCATCTCCTCCAGGCACATGGCCTGGGCAGCCATCTGGAGGATATCTTCCTCTTCCTCCTTCGGCTGTCCCTTTTTATACTCAACCGGATAAACCAAATACTTTCCTTCTCGCCCATAAAGCGGAATCCCCCTTTTATCATCCCGGTGAAATTCTACAATATCACAGACACCGCTTACCCCCATAGTCCGGGAAAATACAGGCATTCCTCTGGAGACAATCACATCCCCTCGCTTTTCCGATGAATAACCGTCATGGGCCTTCTTGTGAAACAGGTTTCCTTCCACAGTCCTCAGATTCTCGTCCCACTGCTGCTCAAGATGAATCAACGCCCACTGCCGCCTGCAAAACGAAAAATGCTGAATACCAGAAAGCATCAGATACTCTTCCTCCCTATATTCCATCAATCATCTCCATTTCTAACCCCGGCAGTTCCTTCACTGAAATCTCATAATCCTCAAAAGAACCGGCCTCATCAATCCCTTCTCTATGTTTTATTTCAACACTTCCGTGAACCTTAGCCGCAGAATACTGGCCAATTGCACAATTATGTTTCCACCAGTATAACGTATGAACCTGCATACTTCCATCAGGCCTTGCAGAAGAACAGTCATTTACAAACAAAGTCCGAAGAGCCTCCTTCAGCTTCCCGGCATCCTCCTCTGTAAACCCGGTCTTCTGAGCCAGTTGTACATTAATGCTCCCCTTCACCACATAAAGTCCAAAATCAACCCTGTGCTTCATTCCCATGGTGTCCGAAGTCTTCTTATCCGGATCCTTTTCATTGGTCTCACTGTTTACGCTCTTTGTAATCTGAATACTGGTAGGCACAACCGCATCCACACTAAACGCAGGATGAATAGAAACCGGCCCTCGAACCCCTACAGAAATTCCGCCGGCATCCTTCTCCTCCTCCTTTTTCTTCCCTGTAAACGCAAACACCTGTCCAAAACTGCGCACATCAATCCACTTCCCACACGCCATTCTGGCAAACTCATCCTTATCCCCTGCCTTCTGAACCTTCAGCATCTCCTTTTCCGCGCCAAGCCGGTCCCGCAAGCTTTTAAACTCATCCACCCTCTTATCATCCGATTGTACAAAAACACATTCCCCCATATCCATAAAACGGTTCCTGATTTTTCTCTTAATACACACATCCGAAATCTCCCCCAAGCCATCATACGTCACTCTGGGCATATTCCCACTTAACGGGTCCCCATTGGGATTTGCATTCCTCACACTTATCAAGGCCAAAAAATCAATTTTTTTCGTCAACACGCTCATTCTCTTCCCCTCCATTTTTCTTTCCATTGTCATCCTTCAATTTAAACGATTCCAGCTGCGCTTCAAACCCCAAAATCATCCGTCCATCCAGATGTCTTGCCGCCTTTACCTGCTCCAGAGGATTCTGCAGCAGCTTGTCCGCAATTTTATTCCTCTCATCCTGAAGCCTGCCTGCCTTATTACCAAGCTTCCGCTCATATATCTGAATTCTATCCTGAATAATAGCCATATATTTATTTGGATTCTCCGCATACTTTGTAAACAGCCGCATAGCGTTGGTTTCCCTCTTATCCCCGGAAGCCCAAAGTGCCCGCCGCTCAATCTCATGGGCACATGCCAGCCACCGCCCAAAATTATAATGAATGTCAATCGAATCCCTGTTTACATCCATGGTTCCCACCTCCTTAAATATTGTCCTCACTACCGAACAAGTTATCTTCAGCAGCCTGAACCAGTTTGCCTCACTGTAGTGGAGCGGATAATAAGCCTTCAGCAGCAATTTCCTGGCAACATCCACCGGAATCTCCATCCCTTCTATCACACAGGGAATCAGGCGTATAATCACATTCCCCTCCACCTTCCTATCAGCCTCCAGCTTTCCATTCCGCTCCACCCCTTCCGCAAAACGGGCAATCGAATAAATCGAAGGAGTCTTAACATTATCAATCCATACCTTCCTATCCTTATCAAACACACTGTAATTCCACTGATGACATTGATGCCAACTCTCCACATTCCCAATCAGCCAAGAACGCTGAACCGGCGCAAACTCCTGATAATAAGAAACCGAAAGCCTTCCCGGCGTAGCCGCCTCCAAAACCAGGAAACCAATGTTCTCCTTATGTTCCAGATTCTCTTCCCGGCGGAAAATAACTTCCCGGAGACGATGGGCAAACTCCTCCTGGGTATCTGCATGAATCTTTTGGTTCCCATTATCCTCTTCACAAAAATCATCCGTATCAGAAAATACCTGTTTCCAGTCCGAACCGCCGGCCCCCCATGCCACCAGCATTTTATCCCCAATCTGTTTTCCCTGCTTCGATATCAGCCACTTCAATGCATTGTGAACCTTTTGAGACGTCTCATAACTAACCTGAACCGCCTGGGCAGCCGTCTCAAACCGCCCCGAAAACACCAAGCCGCGATTCGGCTTCTCATTGGCAGAAATAAGCTTTGCATTGGCATTCAAATTCCAGATAGCCTTGGGATGGTTCTCCGAAAGAGGCCCCTTCTCCCCACTGATATAACACAGCCCTCCCTCCTCCTGCCCACTGATGAGATACCGCCCAAAATCCTCCCGAATCCCCTTGTCCAGCCACAATTCCAAATCCGCCTCAAAATCCCTCCGAATTCCAATCCTCACATACTCCTCCAGCCTCTTTTTCAGTTCCTTAGGCTGGGAAACATCAAGAATTCCCCATCTCTCCAAATCCTTAAGCAAGGTATTCCTTTCCAAAAAAGAATAAATCATCTTCACATAACCATTCCCCCACCTGGACTGGCACCATGCCCGAAGATTTTCCATGTAGATACTGTGTGCTTTCCCATTCTCAATCCCATACTCCCCCCCATCCCCTGCCAGATAAAACAGCTTGTCAAACAGCGGATGAGGGACCGGATTCTTTCCAGAACGCCCCGCCGATTTCTCCGTA
>JAETTS010000240.1 GCA_021769025.1 Enterocloster bolteae | reverse complement strand
ATCATTTTCCGATTCCCTATGTACTTACTAACTGCCACAACACCCTTTGTGCGGTAGGTGGTACTATCAATGAGGATGACCACATGTTCGGCCTTTCTGCGGCAAAGAAATATGGCGGGATCTACGTTCCTCCCCATATTGCAGTTATCCATCAGTATATGAGAGAGATGATGGCTGGTTGCGGAAAGATGATTCTGGGATCAGACAGTCACACCCGCTACGGGGCGCTGGGAACTATGGCTGTGGGAGAGGGCGGCGGCGAGCTGGTAAAACAGCTTTTAAGAGACACCTATGATATCCGATATCCGGATGTAGTGGCCGTGTACCTGGACGGAGCGCCAAAGCCGGGAACAGGACCCCAGGATATTGCCCTGGCGATTATTGGGGCTGTATTTAAAAATGGTTATGTAAAAAATAAGGTCATGGAGTTTGTAGGGCCTGGCGTTGCCTCCATGACAACAGATTACCGAAACGGTGTGGACGTGATGACAACAGAAACCACCTGCCTCACCTCCATATGGAAAACCGACGAGGATACCAGGGCTTATCTGGCCAAGCACCACAGGGAGGATGACTATAAGGAGCTTGCTCCTGGAGAGATTGCCTATTATGATGGCTGTGTCTATGTAGACCTTTCTGCGGTGAAGCCGATGATCGCCTTGCCGTTCCATCCCAGCAACACCTTTGAGATTGACCAGCTGAAGGCTAATCTGAAGGACATCTTAGGAGAAGTGGAAACCCAGGCGGAAAAGGTGTCTGGCGGAAAAGCTGGTTTTACCCTTCTCGATAAAATAAAAGACGGGGAGTTGATGGTGCAGCAGGCGGTTATAGCAGGCTGTGCCGGAGGCACCTACAGCAATGTTATGGAGGCAGCAAAGGTGCTGAGAGGCAAAAGCTGCGGTTGCGATGAATTTTCACTGGCAGTGTATCCTTCCTCCCAGCCTGTCTTTGCAGATCTGGTGAAGAAAGGCGCAGTATCCGATCTGATGGATGCCGGAGCCATTATCCGCACTGCATTCTGTGGTCCTTGCTTTGGCGCAGGGGATACGCCTTGCAACAATGGCCTAAGCATCCGGCATACAACCCGTAACTTCCCTAACCGGGAAGGATCCAAGCCAGGCAATGGACAGATGGCCGCAGTTGCCCTGATGGATGCCAGATCCATTGCAGCGACGGCAGCCAACAAGGGGCGGCTGACTTCTGCATGGGAGATGGATGGATGGGATCAGGTTCCTGAGTACCAGTTTGATGACCGTTCTTACAGAAATCGCGTCTATATGGGATGTGGAAAAGAAGACAAGGCCAGCCAGTTGGTATACGGGCCCAATATCAAAGATTGGCCGGAGATGAGTCCTCTGGCAGATAATATCCTTTTAAAGGTCTGCTCGAAGATCATGGATCCAGTGACAACCACAGATGAGTTGATTCCTTCCGGAGAAACCTCCTCCTACCGTTCCAATCCGTTGGGGTTAGCAGAATTTACCCTTTCAAGAAGGGATCCGGAGTATGTTGCCAGAGCCAAGGCAGTAGATGCCATTGAAAGAGCCAGGACAGTAAAAGGGGCAGCCGGGGAGTTTGAGGCGGAACCAGCCCTTGAAGGCATATTCCGGCGGATTCAGCAGATTCCCGGCAGTGAACAGGTGATGCCAGAGATGACGGAGATCGGCAGCATGATCTATGCGGTAAAACCAGGAGACGGTTCCGCCAGAGAGCAGGCGGCAAGCTGCCAGCGTGTGATCGGAGGCCTTGCCAATATCTGCAAAGAGTATGCGACAAAACGGTACCGCTCTAATGTGATAAACTGGGGGATGATTCCCTTCCAGATGGAGACCGATCCGGAATTTGAGGTGGGGGATTACATCTATGTACCAGGGATTCGCAGCGCCTTGGACGGGGATTTAAAAGATATGAAAGCTTATGTGATCAAGAGCGGGACAGAGATCAAAGCCCAAACCGATCCTCAAGCCGATGCCCAGACTGGAAATCAAGGGAATGCTTCAATCAACGCCCAGGCCGAAGCACAAGGCAACACCCAGGCCGATGCCCAGGATAATGCACATACAGATGCCTCCTCCATAAGAGAGATTCATCTCTGCATTGGAGATATGACAGCCGAAGAACGGGAGATTGTGAAGGCAGGCTGCCTTATCAATTATAACAGGAACAGGAAGAAAGGATGATAGCCAGTGATAAAAAATAGTTATCTTGCCCAATTTTACGGACGATCTCAGAATTATACAGACATTCCCAACGAATGGTACAAGGAATATAACGTAAAGAAAGGACTTCGAAATGAGGATGGGACGGGTGTCCGGATTGGACTTACCAGGGTGTCTGATGTTGTAGGTTATGAAGAAACCGCAGATGGAATCAAGGCGACCCCAGGAAAATTATTTTACCGGGGCATTGACGTGGCGGAACTGGTAAATGGAAAAAGAGGAAGCCACTTCGGATACGAAGAGGTCTGCTTCCTCTTGCTCTTCGGATATCTTCCCAAGAAGGCGGAATTGGATCATTTTTGCGGCGTGATCCGTGACTGCTATGAGATACCAGATGAATTCGTGGAGATGAACCTGCTGCGTATGCCAGGCATAAATCTGATGAATAAGCTTCAGGATGCGGTTCTTACTCTGTACAATTATGATGATGACCCGGACAACATTGGGGTCTATGAGACTTTGGTCAAGGGCATCAACCTGTTGGCCAAGCTGCCTTCTATCGCCTGCTATGCCTACCAGAGCAAGGTACATTACTATGAGAGAGACAGTTTGTTTATCCACTATGCCAATCCCCAGTATTCCATTGCGGAGAATTTCTTAAGCCTGCTGCGAAAGGATCAGAAGTTCTCCGTGAAGGAAGCCGGGCTTTTGGATACGATTCTGATGTTGCATGCCGATCACGGCGGCGGCAACAATTCCACCTTCACCAATGTGGTGATCTCTTCCACTGGCACGGATATCTATTCCACTATGTGCGGAAGCATTGGTTCCCTTAAAGGCCCCCGACACGGAGGTGCCAATATCAAAGTGGCGGAAATGATGGACGCAGTTCTGGAGGAGACAGGGGGCTATGAGGCGGATGATTCCAAGATACGAAAGGCTGTGGAGAAGCTGATGGCAGGGGAGTTGTATGACAACTCCGGTCTGGTGTATGGCTTTGGCCATGCGGTTTACACCATCTCCGACCCAAGGGCGGATATGCTTCGGGACTGCTGCATTGCGGTAGCGAAAGAAAAGAACCTGATGACAGAGTTGGAATTCCGCATGCGGTTTGAGCACATCGCCAGACAGGTAATGGAGGAGAAAAAGGGCAAGCCCCTTCCAGCCAATGTAGACTATTACAGTGGTTTTGCCTATGAGATGCTGGGAATCCCCAGAGACTTATACACCCCTCTTTTCATGTGCAGCAGAACCGTAGGTTGGCTGGCTCACAACATAGAGAATAAACTATATGACGGCCGCATTATGCGTCCAGCCACCAAGTATGTAGGCGGCGAGAATCAGGAATATGTGTCAATGGAGGACAGATAGAGATGAAACGTACAATTACAGTATTTAAAGGGGACGGCATCGGCCCGGAGATTACAGACGCGGTTCTGGCGATTCTGGACGCTGCAGGAGCGGACTTAGCCTACGAGATTTTTTCTGTAGGAGAGGCAGAGTACGAGGCTCATGGGGCATTGATTCCAGAGGAAGCATTTGCATCCTTTGAGGCCACCCGGGTGCTTTTGAAATCTCCCATCACAACTCCTGTGGGAAAAGGCTTCCGCTCCCTCAATGTGATGATGCGCAAGAAATATGACCTGTATGCCAACATACGGCCGGCCAAGTCCAACCATGCCATAAAGACGCCTTTTCAGAATGTGGATATTGTGATGTTCCGTGAGAATACGGAGGATCTTTACGCCGGGGTGGAAGAGATGGTGGATGCAGATACTGCCCATTCCATCAAGATCATCACCAGGAAATGCAGCCAGAGAATCATAAAAGATGCCTTTGAATATGCGGTGCGCCAGGGCCGCAAGAAGGTGACCTGTGTCCACAAGGCCAACATCATGAAGCTGTCTGATGGCCTCTTTCGGGATGTATTCTATGAGGTAAGCAAGGAATATCCTCAGATTGAAGCGGAAGATAAGATCGTTGACAATGTGGCGATGCAGCTGGTGATGAGGCCACAGCAGTTTGATGTGATCGTGACAGAGAACCTGTACGGGGATATCCTGTCGGACCTGACAAGCGGCCTGATCGGAGGCCTGGGACTTCTCCCATCCAGCAATCTGGGCTGTGGCTATGCCATGTTTGAGGCGGTTCATGGAAGCGCCCCGGATATTGCAGGCAAGGGAATCGCAAATCCAACGGCTTTCCTATGGTCCGCCTGCATGATGTTAGACCATATAGGAAAATCCGATTGTGCCGCCAAAATCAGGCAGGCAGTGGATCAGGTTTTGGCAGAAGGGACGGCTTTGACTCCGGATTTGGGTGGGACAGCCACCACGGCAGAGTACCAGAAGGCGATTGTAAATCGTCTGTAAAAGTCTGTAAAGACAGAGGGATGGAGCAGACTCAGACGGAAAAGATAGAAATAAAGATAGAAATGCTGCTCTTAAGACAGAGTTGTGGCAGACAGAGCACAAGCAGATGGAACCGGACAAGACAGGGTTGCCACAAATTGATATGATATCGCTATAAAAATGCCCCTATCTTTGGTGATGGAACAGGATCAACAAATCATCTTTCACCAAAGGCAGGGGCATTTCTGATTATGTTTCAATTCCAGCTTTTCAATTCCAACTATACTTCAAGTTATACTTCTTGTTCTCTCATAGTAGGGTTATACTTTAATTCCATAAAGCCTGCAAAATCCTTG
>JAETTS010000239.1 GCA_021769025.1 Enterocloster bolteae | reverse complement strand
CTGTGTTTTCTATGTAATGATTGGGGTGCTGCTTGTGTTTGGGGTGATGCGGAATCTGCCTGGGTTTGGGTGGCTGCGGCCGGCGCCCTGATGTATAATAACCTAATCTGCTGAAACGCAGATGCCTTCATGGATAACAGATAACTGCAGACAAACCCTGCAAATAAACTGCGATAAACCACAGACAAATCTTCACAAAATGCTTGATTTTTTCCGTAGTCTGTGGTATTATAATCACTGCTTATTCAAGCAATATCTGGGCGAATTCCCGAGTGGCCAAAGGGGACAGACTGTAAATCTGCTGCTAATAGCTTCGGTGGTTCGAATCCACCTTCGCCCACTAGCGTGCCGTTAAAATATAGCTTAAGGACATCAGTGCAGCGCACGTAAAGGTCCTCGTTTTCAGCTGTGGCACGTGCAAAAAAGTACCTGTGAGTACTTATGCGGGTGTGGTGGAATAGGCAGACACAAGGGACTTAAAATCCCTCGGTAGCGATACCGTGCCGGTTCAAGTCCGGCCACCCGCATGTATAAAAGGCCCTGGAATTTATTTCCAGGGCCTTTTCTTGTACTTTATCCAACAACCTTCTTTCCCTTAACCAATACACTCTGAATCCTGATTTCATCATCGAATATGACCACATCCGCATCCATCCCCGCAGAAAGGCTTCCCTTCCTGCCCTGGATACCAAGAATCTTTGCCGGATTAAATGTCATCATGCGCACCGCATCCTCCAGCCTCACCTCTGCCTGTTGGTACATGGTGCGTACACACCGGTCTGCCGTGCAGACGCTTCCTGCAAAAGCACTCCGGTCCGGCAGGACCGCTACTCCGTCATCAATGATGCATTCCTGCCCGTGTGCCAGGCTTCCCAGCAATACATGCTCGCCATCATCCATACCAGCCCCTCTCATGGAATCAGTAACAAGACAGATGTCCTCAATGGGTTTCATCTTTACAATAAATCTAAGCAGCTCCGGCGGCAGATGTTTGCCGTCTGCTATGATTTCTACAGTCATCCCATCTATCAGGTACGCACTCTCTATTACTCCCAGATGCCGGTACGCATTAATTCTGCGGATAGTGGACATGCCGGAATACAAATGTGTCACATGGGTATACCCTCTTTCCCATGCCTCTATGACGTGAGCATAGGTGGCGTCTGAATGACCAATCGAGGCCAGTATCCCCCTGGCCTTCAGTTCGTCTGCCAGTTCCATTGCGCCTTCCAGCTCCGGGGCCGCCGACATACGGATAATATCATCTGAAGCATCCAACAGCTTTTTATAGTCGTCCTTTGCAGGTACCTTTATATATTGCGGGTCCTGTGCTCCTCTTTGCTCCAGGGAGAAATAAGGCCCCTCCAGATGGATTCCCAGAAGCTCCGGGCCATTTTCCATCTGTTTCCCGGCTTCACGGTAGCAGCCAAAAAAGGTCAGCAGCTCCTCATCTGTACACGTCAGGGTAGTCGGGCAGATCGATGTGGTTCCGTGGGCCAGGTGGGCCATACATGCCTTTATGATTGCCTCCGGGGTACCATCCATAAAATCATGTCCGCCGCCTCCATGGGTATGGATATCAATAAATCCCGGACTGACATATGACCCTTGTGCATCAATGTAACAGTCTGCCTCCGGCTTTCTTCCCTTAACAATTCCTTCTATAACCCCATCTTCCATGACAAGGCTGGCCTGGTCCAATATCCTGTGGGGCGTTATGATTCTTCCATTGATAATCGCAGTCTTCATGGCCTTCTCCTGTTTCTTTATACCTGAGGAATAGCCTTGGAGGCCGAATCACCATCCAGGAACAGATTCCAGTCAGGATGTGTCTTCAGGATAGTGGCCGGCACCAGATTTGTCACTGTTTCTGCTGACAATGTCTTCTGTATGGCATCACCCTTTCGTATACCGGGTACAATGGTGACAATGGTACGGCTCTTCAGTATCTGAGGCACGGTCATGGATATGGCCTGGGCCGGTACTTCATCCAGAGAACCAAACCACCCTTCATTTACCTGCTGCTGCTTACACGTCTGGTCCAGATTAACAATAATATAGGCTTTATCTGTCTCAAAATCCGCAGGCGGATCATTAAATGCAATATGTGCATTTTCTCCGATTCCCACTAAAGCAACATCAATGGGGGCCTTCTCCAGTTCTTCTGTAAGAATTGCAATATTTTCCTCTACATTACCCTCGCCATTAACAAGAAATGCCTTCTTGGGATTAACAACCTGTATAAAGCGTTCCTTCAGATACTTGCGGAAACTGGCTTTATGTGTTTCCGCAAGGTTAATGTATTCATCCAAATGGAACATGACAACCTTATCCCACTCCACCTCCATTTCGGTCAGATACCTGATTGCCTCTATCTGGGACTCTCCCGTGGACAGAAGAATTCTGGCCTCCCCGTTCTGTGCAATGGTACGGTTGATTGCCTGTGCAGCACATGCCGCCGCTCTCTGCGCCATCTCACCTGATGTTCTGGAAATATTTATATTCATAATCAACCCATCTCCTTTAATCCATACTTTTCATTGCAAATATTAGTATTCAATGTCTAATATCCTGCCTGTCTCAGCACTCATATGTGCATATTGGCACATTATGGTAGACACAATTGCCTCTTCTCCGGTGGGATACAGTCCTTCCAGCTCTTTAAGGGCGGTTCCATCCTTCATCCGGTTCACCAGCTGAAGGAAGAACAGCATGGATTCAATACAATACCCGGACGGTACCGGTCCTGCAACCGGGTCGTCTATCATCATGTTTCCATAGGGATTCACCACATGGCTGTAGCTGTCCGCGTTATACGCAGCCACCACGCCCCTGTCCTGGCTGTCCACTTCCTGGAATCCTTCCGTACCTACCAGACGGATCTGTTGGTTTACAATAGATGAAAAGCTGTTTGGAAGGATCCAGGATGCATCAACCGTAATGCTGGCCCCGCTTGCAAACTCAAACTTAGACTGCAGGGAATCATATGTATCAATACCCATGGATGTAAGTTTCTTCTTGATTCCGGAGGCATATACGCGCACTGGTTTCTCGCCCAGAAGCCAGTATATCAGGTCAAAGAAATGGATGCCGATGAACCAGGCCGGCGAACTGTTCTGCGCCCAGTTCTTAAACCAGACTGAGGGAACCAGGATTTTGTCCTCCATGCAGACATAACCATATTCTATCTCTCCCAATTTTCCTTCCTTAATGGCATTTCGCAGCTGGATATGGGCCGGGTCAAAACGCTTGTGAAAATCCACGTACAGCATGACATTATTTTCCTTCGCTGCCTGTATCATCCTCTTACCCTGTTCGATGTCCGTGGACAACGGTTTCTGGGCAAGAATATGAATCTTCCTTTTAGCCGCCTCCAGAACCACCTCCTCATGAAGATAATCCGGAGTGACCACTGCCACTGCATCCAATCCCTCTTTGTCAAACATTTCCCTATAGTCCGTATACCCTTTGATTCCATACTTTTCATCCATAGATTTGAGCGTATCAGGGTTGATATCCGCAATTGCCGCAAATTCAATTTCCCCTCTCCTGTGCGCACCATAGTATGCGTTAATAAGGACACTGCCATAGGTTCCGGCTCCAACAACGCCAACTTTTGCTTTCATTTCTTTTCCCTCCATAATAATTATTCTTTATTAAAATGTCTGTTATATTATACATAGCCAAACAGTCCGGGCAGGAACATGGTAATAGGCTCGATGTATGTTACCATAGCCAGGGCTATAAACAGCGGAATCAGCCACGGAGATACCATCTTCACCACATCTCCAAAGGAACGTTTGGATGCCGATGACAGCATATACAGCGACATCCCCACCGGCGGGGTCAGCAGTCCAATCATCATGTTCAGCACCAGAATCACGCCCATATGGATAGGGCTGATATTGGCTATGGCCATTAAAGGTGTAAGAATAGGCAGCATAATCATAATTGCCGCTACTACTTCAATAAACATTCCCAGAATCAGCAGGATAAGATTAATCAGCAGCAGGATTACATAGCGGTTGGACGTAACCGAAAGAATCAGTTCCACTACCACCTTGTCTATCTGCTCGTAAGTCATAACCCAGGCAAAGAGAGAGGCACCTACCACCACAGCAATGGATGGGCCCACCTGGCGGACAGTGGCCACTGCCAGAGACGGAAGCTTTCGTATATCCATTTCCCTGTATACGAAACAGGATACGATGGTTCCATACAGTACGCTGAACATAGCAGATTCAGTAGGAGTAAACCATCCCGTCCATATTCCTCCCAGCATGATGGCCGGGAACATCAGGGCCGGCAGAGCTTCCAGAAAAGCCTTCCATTTTTCACGTCCGGATGCCTTTGCGTGTCTGGGATATTTCCTCTTTTTTGCAATGATATATATGTAGATACATAAGACGATACACAGGACCACACCAGGACCCAGGCCGGCCATAAAAAGGGCTCCGATTGACACATTTGCCATTGCTCCATATATAACGAACGGAATACTGGGCGGTATGATTGGGCCCACGGTACTGGAGGCGCCTGTGACGCCAAGGGTCAGGTCATCATCATACTTCTCATCCCTCATAGCTTTAATTTCAATCATTCCCAGTCCGCCCACATCTGCCAGGGCAGAACCGCTGATACCGGAGAATATAAGACTGGACAGCACGTTCACATACGCAAGTCCGCCGCTCCAATGGCCAATCATCTTTTTAGCAAAACCGAATATGCGGTCTGTAACACCTCCGTTATTCATAACCTGCCCTGCAAAGATAAAAAAAGGAACAGCCAGAAGGGTAAAGGAATTAGGTGCATTCATCATCTTATTCATGGCCGTCATCATGGACAGCTGTGGCGTCAGATAAATATAGAGCAGGGAAGAC
>JAETTS010000238.1 GCA_021769025.1 Enterocloster bolteae | reverse complement strand
TGGGTTCTTCTTCAGTCCCCGGACCTGGCCATTACGGAAGCAGCCGTGGGAGCCGGGGTGACAAGCATCTTATTCTTTGTGACGCTTAAGAAGATACGGGCTATCAGAAAGGAGAAGACGGATGAGTCGGAAGAAGGACAATTATGACCAGAGCCGCTGGCTGAAATTTAAAAACTGGGTGGACGGAGACGTGGATCTTTTGGCGAAGGGGATGGAAGCCCGTGTGCCAGACGGAAACACGGATGGAAGCGGTTGGACGCATGGAGCCCAGAGCCTGGAAGCCTACGAGGCAGCTCAGGAGGAGGAACTGAAGAAACTGCCGATCTTTGCAAAGGGATTCGATCCATCGGTAGACCACGGTCTGGCGCTTTTTCGGAAATTTTACCGATTTCTGTCAGTGCTTCTGTGTGGAAGCCTGATCCTGGTGCTTTTGTGGACGGTAGCCTACCTTCCCATATTCGGCAACGCCGGGAATCCGGACAACAACGAGGTATCCGCCCGCTACATTGAGCGGGGGCTTCAGGAGACGGGAGCAGTGAATATTGTCACTGGCATGATTCTGGACTACCGCGCGTTTGATACATTTGGAGAATCCTGCGTGCTTTTTATCGCCTCCTGTTGTGTCCTTGTGCTTCTGCGGATCGATGCTTCCAGCAAAGATAAGCAGACAGAAAAAAGGCGTAAAGAGGCGGCCTATGACCGGTTATATGAGCCGAAGAACGACATCATTCTTCAGAAATGTGCCTGTATCCTGGTGCCGGTTATCTTGATTTTTGGAATTTACATTGTGCTCAATGGCCATCTGTCCCCTGGCGGCGGATTTTCAGGAGGAGCAGTGCTGGGATCCGGGTTGATTCTGTATCTGAATGCATTTGGATTTCAGAAGACGGAACGGTTTTTTACGGAAACGGTTTACCGGAGAACCACTTTGTGTGCATTGACCTTTTACTGTCTGGCGAAAAGTTACTCTTTCTTCACAGGGGCCAACCATTTAGACAGCGGGATTCCTCTGGGGACACCAGGGGCTATCTTAAGCAGCGGCTTGATTCTGCCTCTTAATATCTGCGTTGGCCTGGTGGTGGCATGCACCATGTATGCATTTTACACCTTGTTCAGGAAAGGAGGAATGTAGATGCTTGAGCATATGGCTCTGAATATGGAAGAAACTGTGTCTGTGATTCTGTTTGGCATTGGGTTTACCATACTTTTACTCCATCAGAACCTGATCAAGAAAATCATGGGTATGAACATCATGGATACGGCAGTGTATCTGTTTCTGGCTGCTAAGGGGTATATAAGCGACCGCATGGTTCCTATTGTGGTGGATGGTATTCAGGATGTTTCGGCTTATATTAACCCGGTGCCCAGCGGCCTGGTCCTTACGGGTATCGTGGTATCGGTCAGTACCACGGCGCTTATGCTGGCTCTGACCATCCGTCTGTATGAGAGGTATGGTTCTCTGGATTTGGATCAGATTCTTTTGCGGGTGAAGGAGGATGAGAGGACATGAGTTTTGTACAGAATTTTCCGTTTTTCTCCATCATCATCGCAATGTTTTCCGGAATCCTGTCCTCTGTGCTGTCTGGTAAGAAAGCCAGAAATCTAAGCCTGACAGCCATTGGAGTCACAGGGATTTTGTCGGCAGCCGTTCTTTTGCACGGTATAAAGACCGGGGAAAGTTATACTTACATGATGGGACATTTCCCGGCACCCTGGGGCAATGAGATACGTGCCGGAGTCCTGGAGGGGCTGACAGCCCTGCTATTTGAGATTGTTATGTTCCTGGCAGTTGTAGGCGGCTTAAAATATACCCAGGCTGATGTGGAAGAGAGTAAGCAGAATCTATTCTATATTATGATTGACCTGATGTTAAGCTCCCTTCTGGCATTGGTGTACACCAACGACCTGTTTACAGCTTATGTGTTTGTGGAGATCAATACCATCGCCGGATGCGGCCTTATTATGATCCGACAAAAAGGGCGAAGCCTGTCCTCGGCTATCCGATACATGATTTTAAGCCAGCTGGGATCCGGCTTGTTTCTCATCGGGTTAAGCCTTCTGTATGATGTGACAGGCCATCTTCTTATGAGTCCTGCCAAGGAGGCTGTGGCGGCCATTGAAGCCTCCGGCAGCTATGAGGTTCCCATGCTGGTGATCACGGCGGTGGTCAGTGTGGGGTTGGGAATCAAAAGCGGTTTGTACCCCTTTCACTACTGGATTCCCGACACCTATGGATATGCCACGCCCACAGCCAGCGCCATTCTCTCTGGCCTGGTATCCAAGGGCTATATCTTTTTGCTGATTAAGATCTTTTACCGGGTGTTAGGGCGGGAAAATGTAGTGGCCAGCCACATTGTCAACGTGCTGTTTGTCTTTGGCGTGGTGGGAATGATTATGGGATCCCTTCACGCCATTGCAGAGAAGGATACCCGAAGGATGATTGCCTACTCGTCCGTGGCCCAGATTGGATATATCTATATGGGAATTGGCCTTGGAACCCAGGCCGGGATGGTGGCGGCTATTTTTCATATCTTTACCCATTCCGCTACCAAGGCTTTGTTGTTTATCAGTGCCGTGGGACTTTATGAGGTGTCAGGAAATAAAAAGGATTACTTAAGCCTGCGAGGGGCAGGATACCGGAATCCCCTGGCTGGAATCGGATTTGGAATCGGGGCTTTGTCCATGGTAGGGTTTCCAATGCTGGCAGGTTTCATCTCCAAGCTTCTTTTTGCAACATCTGCACTGCAGAGCCCTCACAAGATGTTTATCACATTGATTGCTTTGGCAGTCAGTACCGTACTGAATGCGATTTATTTCTTAAGGCTGGTGATCACATTGTACAGACCGGCGGTGTCGGTGGAGGGGCATGAAATTTCCGTGAAGGAAAAGGCAACGAAATCATCCTGGAACCTTCGCCTGGCTGTCCTGTGCTTTATTGTACTGAATGTGATTCTGGGAATGTTCTCCCAGCCCATTGTCAACGCCATCGGCGACGGACTTATGATGTTTGAATAGGAGGAGATAAACGTATGAAATTGCTGTTGCCGGTAATGATACCGATTTTAGCAGGAATATTGGTTCTGGTGTCAAAGGAAATAAGGAAGAACAGAAAGCTGGTGACCGGGCTTTCAGCAGCGGTTCTTATTGTGGAGGCTGCTCTTATCTTTACAGCAATCCTGTCTGGGGGCAGTCTGGTGTTGTGCCGGCTGACTGATACCATCCATATTTCGTTTCGGATTGACCAGGTAAGCGGCTTGTTTGCAGGCCTTACAGCGGTCATGTGGCTTCTTGTGGGCATATACGCCATTGCCTATATGGAGCATGAACATGACGAGTACCGTTTTTTTGGATTTTACCTCATGGTGGAAGGTGTGTTGATGGGGATTGATTTCTCGTCAAACCTGATTACCATGTATGTATTTTATGAGCTTATGACCCTTACCTCCCTTCCGTTGGTGCTTCATGAACTGACAAAGGAGGCGGTGCAGGCAGGACTAAAATATCTGTTCTACTCGGTGGCAGGCGCATTCCTGGCCCTGTTTGGGATCTTCTTTTTGGCAAGCGTCAGCCCAACCCTTGAATTTACCCCGGGAGGTGTGCTGGAAAGCCAGGCTATTGCAGGAAAGGAAGGCCTTCTTTTGGCCTCAGCTTGTTGCATGGTCGTTGGCTTTGGAACCAAGGCCGGTATGTTTCCTCTTCACGGGTGGCTTCCCACGGCTCATCCGGTGGCTCCGGCACCTGCCAGCGCAGTCATGTCCGGTGTCATCACCAAGGCTGGTATTCTGGCGGTGATCCGTGTATTCTACTACATTATAGGGCCGGATCCTATTCGCGGAACCTGGGTTCAGACCGTTTGGATGGCTCTTTCTTTGGTCACTGTGTTCATGGGCTCTATGCTGGCATATAAGGAGCAGGTGTTTAAGAAGCGGCTGGCCTATTCCACAGTGAGCCAGGTGTCCTATGTGATGTTTGGCTTAAGCCTCCTTCATCCCATTGCCTTTGTGGGGGCATTGTCCCACGTGGTATTCCACTCCATCATCAAGAATGGATTGTTTCTGTCAGCCGGCGCTGTCATAGAGAAGACCGGATGGACCAGGGTGGAGCAGATGCGGGGGCTGGGAAAGGTGATGCCTCTTACTCTGGCCTGCTACACGGCAGTATCCCTGGCCCTCATCGGAATTCCACCAGCCAGCGGGTTTGTCAGCAAATGGTATCTTGCCACGGGAGCGTTAAGTTCCGGAACCGGAATCTGGGGATTCATTGGGCCAGTGGTTCTTCTGGTCAGTGCACTTTTAACTGCAGGTTATCTTCTGCCTATTGCGATTCAGGGATTTTTCCCAGGGCAAGATTTTGACAGCACAGAACTTAAAAAACGGAAGCTGATTGGAAAGGAGCCCTCTTTGTTGATGCTTCTTCCTATCCTGGTGCTGGCAATGGGAGCTGTGCTGTTTGGATGCTTTCCAGGCAGCTTGCTTCAGATGATCGCATCCATAGGAGAATTGGTTTTTTAACAGAGAAATGAGGTTTAAGACAGCAGGGGTATCAGGAAAGAGGGAAGAGTGAAAATATGAATGGATTTTATCTGGCGCTGCCGGTATTTCTTCCGATTCTTTGCGGTTGCATTCTCCTGGCGTTCCGGGATCGATTTTCCGGAAAACGGGAGGAGCGGCTATTGAATCTGGGGATAGAAGGGCTGGTGATTCTCAACAGCCTGATTATAGTTATGATTTTAGGGAAGCTGTATGGGGACAAAGACGGGGGAACCATGCAGTTCACCCTGTTCCGTCTGTTTGGCAACCTGACCGTCATGTTTAAGCTGGATCGGATGGGAAGTGTGTTTGCAGGGCTAATTGCTTTTTTGTGGCCCCTGGCTACCCTGTAT
>JAETTS010000237.1 GCA_021769025.1 Enterocloster bolteae | reverse complement strand
CTTTGCAGAAAACAGCGGATACACCTCCACATAATCATGAACCGTCTTCTCAATAAATGCCTCATCATAGGCATCCACAATCTCAATTCCCTCCAAAGAAACACCAAACTGCTCTGCAGCACCCCGGATATCATCCACCCTGCCCACCAAAACAGGAATACAGTACCCCTTGTCCTGGAGCTCCCTTGCAGTCTGTAAAATCTTTTCCTCCACAGCCTCCGGGAAAGCCACACGCTGAAGGTTTTCCCTCGCCTTTTCAAAAACCATTTCCATAATATCCATCATAAAATCCTCCAAATATGATTCCGGCAGCCATTCCGCCCCCGATCTTTCCGATTCCAAACTACCCCTTAAACCGATACTCACCACTGGTATACTTAGGCGGAATCACAGGGATCTGCAGATAAGAAGCATACTCCCCTCCCGTATGGATCACATGCTTTGCCCCTTCCGGACCGTTGTCCGTATAGAAATTCATGCCATGATCCTCATACCAGTCCGTTTTGATAAACTCAGGAGAGATCTCGACCCGCATCTCCTCCCCCTTGTGCCAGATACGCGCATGAGGATGAATCTCAACATCCACCTCATATACACATCCTGCCTCCATAGGCTCATCCTTCTGGTGAGCCATGACCGGCTGGAAATCCGTAGACTCCTTTGGATCCAATTCCCGGCGGGAAGCTCTGGACTGTCCCCATGCCCCCCGATAATCAAAACCCATACAGTCAATAGGAACAAACTCACCCTTCTCATTATATTTCTTCACAAACACAAACAAATCCATGTTGTCATAGCCTCTTGCTTCAACAAACAGATGAAGCTTCGAATAACCAATGATCTCAACATCCTCATGGAAAATAATCGAGAAAGACGCCATCCCCGTCCGGTTGTCATACACAACCTCCGATGCAGCAGCCGGAAGCTCCCTAGACATAGAACCATCAGCCCCATTCAGATACAGCCGGGTATACCGGGTTCTCTTAATCGGAAACTCCTTCTCCGGCTTGTTGCGGATATAGTCAAAATCATAGGCATCCATCACATCCACCCGGACTCTGGGAGTAAACTCCCACCCATTGCGGACATCCTTTAAATAACGGTCATAGAACCTTCTCAAATCCTCCAAATTATCCGGATTGTAGGTATCCGGCCACTCCATATCCCGATGAAGCCTTAACCACTTCTTAGGAGAACGGATCTTGCGAAACCCTACACAAGACCCCCTCAGGTGGAAATGACACATGCCGCCGCACACATAAGCAGGAACCCGGATCCTCTCCCACCTGGGTGTCTTGCTTCTCCAGAACTCATCATAAAACGGATGAAGCAGATACATATTGCCCAAATCCTCAACCCAGTTCTTACACGCACACGCCGTTACAATCCCATTCTCAAACCCAGGACGAGGAATCCCGTTAAAAGTCAGAGATTCCGTATACATATTGCCAGTACCCTCCCATGCAGCAATACAGGCCAGGTGAGGCGGCTGCTCCGCTGCAATTCTCCAGATAACCATACAGACTCCAGAATTTCCGAACAAAGTGACACGGCCATTACACCAGGGCTGCCCTGCGATCCACTCAATGTAGTCGTATCCATCCTTCCCGTCCTCAATCCCCCAAAGATTCACATTCCCCTCAGAATTTCCGATCCCCCGGGGATCCACATTGGCTACCCCGTAGCCATAACGGCACCAGTAACCAGGATCCGCTGCCTCAAACTTGGCCATCTCCGATACCGTCTGAGGCGGCACTCCCATTAACTTCCAGCCATCCTGTCCCTCATGAGGCCTTTTGCCAAAAGGCCCCCAGCATATGATCACCGGAATCTGCTCAGGAGCATTGGCCGGACGGTAAATATCAGAATAAATGGTGGTGCCGTCTTTCAGAATACAGGGAACATCCTGATCACAGATAATGTGAGGCGCCACCTGGGTTGCCGTGTAGGTACGAGGATTAAACTCTGCGCAAATCGAAAAATCCGGAACCTGTTCCCCAGATGCACGAAGTTCCTCCACCTCTCTCAATGTCTTTCCAGGATATCCCTTGCGGAAAATCACATCCACTTCCTTTCCTTCATAGGTTCTCCTCTCCACCATGAAGTTCGCCGTGTCCTCCGGGGAATACGTAGGCATGCCTTCCAGTTTTGTGATTGTTTGCATTCTGTCACCCCTTCCTCTTTTCAACTACAATTGCATGTTTCCCAACAGAACTTTCATACATATACATCCGGCCTCTCAGCTGAGGATAAAAAGGGTCAGCATACCGGAAAGTCTTCCCCTGGTCAAATGATCTCGCACATTCCATCATCGCCTCAAAATCATCCCGGTCCAGAAGTTCCTTGCTGTGAGAAGTCAGAATATAGGAAAAGCCAATATCAGTCACCCTTTCCAGCATTTCCAGATGGCCTTCCACAGAAGAAGACTCATCAAAATACAGGCATACCAGAATACAGACCGAATCCCCGCCCAAAAGGAGCCCTCTCTCCCTTACATAAAATCCAGTCATGCCCGGGCTATGAGAATACATAGGCACCGGTTGAACATGGATTCCTCCCAAATCGATCTCCTCTTCCATGTCCAGAACAGCCACATTCTCCATATGGTAGGCAAGAAAAGCCTTCTTTCGCTCCTCCTCCATCCCATATCCCATCTCGGCAAACCGCCTTACTATCCCAGGACGGATATCCAGTTTATCAATATACAAAAGCCCCAGTTGGATCTCAGCCTTATTCATGTACACCTTTGAGAACTGATAATTTCCACCTATATGATCCAGATGCCCATGAGTGTTGACAACAAGTAACGGTTTATCCGTCAACGCCTCAGCCACAGCCCTCAAATCGCCGCAGCCAGTACAAGTATCCACTAACAGCCCTTGCTTTTCTCCCACAATCAAGGTAGCACAGGTTTCCGATGCATCCTGGATGTGATATACACATTCCAACGGGTTATATACATTAAAATCAAACAATTTCCCCATTCTGATTAAAACTGCTCCTCCATCCATTCCGCAATATCACCAAAGGTCTTCATCCTTTTGATGGTCATGAACGGCACTTCAATGTCAAATGCATCCTCCAGAGCCGCGGAGAACTGTACCATATTGGTAGATTTACAATTTAAGTCCTCCTCAAACCGGGTGCTTTCATTTAATGCAGAAGAGTCCACGCCGAAAATTGCATGCGCTTTCCTGCACAATACTTCCACAGCCTCTTCCTTGATTCCCATCTTCCTTTCCCCCTCCCTTCAACACGCTCTTCAACACTCACTGCGCCCGATCCCCCCACAGCTCCAAGAGAGAATACAGACATACATCTTATAACAACCGCCAGTGCCAACATGCACCGACGGTCTGGATTTCAAATACAATTATGCGTTCTTGATCAGCTCAGCCAGTTCACCAACTGTTTTTGCTTTAGAAGATGCCTCCGTAATGGAGATCATAATATCAAACTCATCCTCCAAAGATGCGATAAGGCCTACAAATACAACAGACGCCACCTTAAAGTCATCAAAACGAGTATCCGCCGTAATCTCCGATGGATCCTTCTTATAAGAACGGGCAACCAATGGAATCAGACGGGCCAGCGTCTCATCCACCACAGGCGCCTCCGTCTCCCCAGCCGGTGTAGAACCATCCGCCTTTACCACCTCATCAACCGTAAAGATCGCCGTCTTATAGCCGTCCCTCTGAACAATCTTCGCATGAACCGGATAAGGCATGTTGGCACGGATCAGCTTCTCATTTTCCTTAGAAACACCAGTAACCATCACATTCCTCTCAACACCCTCCTTCAGCTTCACCACGGCATAGCAGTAAGGCTCCAGATCCTTAAGCTGCGGCTTCAAGCTCATGACAGACGGAAGCACAAACAGCGTCATCTCACCCTCGCCGCTGATTTCCTTCCACTCCGTTTCCATATGTCCACATACATTGCAGGCATAAACAGGAGGCCACTCCATATTGCCGCACTTGGGACAGCTGCGGCCAAGGATCTTCCCCTGCTCCAGGTTATCATAATACGTCTTTACAATTTTCTCCAACTTAACAGCCATTCTACTCTACCACCTTTCTCAGTCTTTCGTCCGGATAATGGCATTGCACAAATTCTGTCCGCCGCCAAAACCACGAAGGAATACAGTCCTCGGAATCCTCTTAATAGGCTTAAAAGCCTCACCCCTCATCTGCTTCACCGCATCATAAAAATCAGCAAGGCCAGAGGCCGCGTGGGCATGTCCAAATGCAGTACGGCCGCCATTAGGATTAATCGGCTTGTCACCGTCAATGTTGGTACGGCCATCCATCACATACTTCCAAGCCTGGCCCTCCGGAATATATCCGGCAATCTCCGCAGCAAGAAGCTGAGAAGAAATAATAAAATCATTTACATACATCAAATCAATCTCCTCCGGCTTCACCCCCGTTACATTGTAAACCTGGCGTGTTGCCTCCATCGTACCTGCAACCTCAAGGAAAGGATTGGATGCCTCCAAAGCAGAATTGCCGATTCCAAGAATCTCAATGGGAGTATGAGGCAGCTTGTGCTCAATGGCCCAGTCAGTAGCTGCCACAATAACCGCAGCCGCACCGTCACACTTGTGCTCCAGTCCAGAGATACGCATAATACCTCCTACCTTCGGATTATAAGGAGACTCCATGTACTCCAGCACATCATCAAATCCAGCATTCCTGGCAGCCGTCTCATACAAACTCTCTTCCGTATTGTCGATTGCCAGAGGATTACCCAGCGCGTTGTGGCGTGCATTCACTGCCAGCATACACAGCGCATCATCGATCTGCTTGGTAGACAGGCCATATTTATCCTGATACCACGCAGCACCATTATCATGACCAATATTGCACAGCAGATGACGGGTA
>JAETTS010000236.1 GCA_021769025.1 Enterocloster bolteae | reverse complement strand
CCAGGATTCCGGATTTCTTGTTCAGGATGTTTAATACCTCATTCACATCCTTGCCCTCTTTGTTGCAGATAAACTGCACCACAGCCGGATCGATATCACCGCTTCTGGTTCCCATAATCAGGCCCTCTAAAGGTGTCAGTCCCATACTGGTATCCACGCACTTGCCGCCGATAGAAGCAGATACGCTGGCCCCGTTGCCAAGATGGCATACGATCACCTTCGCATTCTCCGGATCTAAGCCGCCGAACTTGATGGCTTCGCCGGACACGAACATATGGCTGGTTCCGTGGAAGCCGTATCTGCGGATGCTGTATTTCTCAAAATACTCATGGGGAATGGCATACAGATACGCCTTCTCCGGCATCTTCATGCCAAATGCCGTATCCCACACCGCCACGTTAGGCTTACCAGGCATAGCAGCCTCGCAGGCCTCAATACCCATCAGGTTGGCCGGATTGTGGAGAGGTCCAAGGTCAAAACACTCACGGATCACTCTCTTCACGTCTTCATTGACGATGATGGAATCACTGTAAACCGTACCGCCATGCAATACTCTGTGGCCGATGGCTGCGATCTCCTCCGTATTCTGGATCACACCGTGATCTTTGTCCATCAGGGCATCCAACACCATATGGATGGCCACTGTGTGGTCCGGCATAGGATTTTCCACCACGTACTTATCCTTTCCTGCCGGCTGATGGGTCAGCTTGGAGCCTTCGATGCCGATTCTCTCGCACAGTCCCTTGGCAATGACGCTTTCATTGTCCATGTCGATGAGCTGATACTTTAAGGAAGAACTTCCACAGTTCACAACTAATATTTTCATGTTAATAACTTCTCCTTTTTATCTTGCATATTTCCCTTGCAAATGATTTCATACCGCCTTAAGGCATGTCCTCTCTTCTTACTTCACAATCTCGCCGTACACTTCTCTTCCACATCCTGCAGCGTTGGATTCGTCTGTGTCAATATGCATAGCCAGCGCGTAAGAATCGCTGACGCGAACCACCACATCACCGAATACCAGGCTTCTTCCGTCTGTATCAATCTTCACGGATACGATCTCGCCATTGCTTACCCCAAGATCAGCAGCATCCTTCACAGTTGCATGAATGTGGCGCTTTGCTGCGATCACACCCTCTGTTAACTCCACCTCGCCACAGGGGCCTACCAGCTTGCATGGGCCGCTTCCTGCAATGTCGCCGGATTCTCTCACAGGAGCCGCAACACCGATGGAACGGGCATCCGTTAAGGAAAGCTCAACCTGGGTATCTTTTCTGCACGGTCCTAAGATGGAAACTCCCTTTAATTCCTTTTTCGGCCCTACCACAGTCACTCTCTCTTCACAGGCATACTGCCCTGGCTGAGACAGATCCTTTTTCTTGGTCAGTACATAATCCTTGCCAAATAAAATCTCCAGATGCTCCTGGGTCACATGTACGTGGCGTGCACTGGTCTCAACAATAAATTTCATATCCCTATTCTCTCCTCTTCCACGAATTTTAAATCAACAAAAATGTTGTGATTCTACTACTTATTTTAGGTGGTTTGCCAGATTTTTTCAAGTACTTCCGGGGATTTGCCCTGCACTTTTTACAAAACAATAGAGTGGAAAAGCCAGGAGGCGAAAAAAGGATAGGATTTTCTATTGAAATGTGATATGATGGATCAGATTATAATTGTCATCAGAGAGGAATACTATGAAAAAGAAATGGTTATGTGTCATAATGGCAACGGCTGTGGCTGTAAGTTCTGCAGCCTGCGGTTCCAAACCTTCTGCAAGCGGTTCTGCCACAACCCCTTCCAGGACGGAAGGAATGGCGACCACAACGGAGGAGGCTGAGAAAGCAAAAGAGACCCAAAAGGAAACCGCAATGAAGGAAGCATCCAAAGAAGAAACCACTGCCAAGGAATCTTCTGAGGAAGAAACAAAAGGCCAGGAACCCGGGACATCCGATGAAAAAGACTCTGGCGGTGAGGTATCCTTCCAGACAGGAACCTGGGATGGGCTTACCTTTACCAACCCATGGCTGAATCTGACCATTCCGTTTCCTGAGGATTCCTACGTATACACAGAAGAAGAGATGAAGGCCGTCTTAGGTGCCGGACAGGATGTTCTCATCAACAACGGCACCTATACGGAATCTCAGTTAGCTCTGGCGGAAGCCTTAACCGTCTATGATTTTATGGTAACTCTGCCTGACGGAAACAGCAATGTACAGATCGCCTACGAGAATGTCAAGCTGACCACAGGCGGAAAAGGCATTAAGGCGGAGGATTATCTGAAGCTGGTGTCCTCTCAGCTGTCTTCCATTACGGATATGAAATATCAAATGGATGATGTATCTCAGGTTGAGATCGCAGGCCAGACCTTCGCCAAGCTTTCCGCAACGCTTATGGACGGCGCATTCTGCCAGGACTACTACTGTATCAATGTAGGGGACCGTATGGCTACCATAACCGTCAGCTATCTGCCGGAAAGCGTTTCCGTCGTTGAAGAGCTGATCCAGGGGATAACTAAGATCCAGTAACCCCTTCTGCCAGCCCTGCAGGCTTGGAATGGCAAGAACACATTTTGGGTGTATGCCAGGCAACACAGCCTGCAGGCGGCAAGAATGGGGACAATGCAACAATCATAACATCAGGAAACCAGCCAAAAGGATTGTGACAATTATGGAGACATCTGCCAAAACACAAAATAAAGATAATCCGTCAGCTGTGGGAATCATCGCTGAATACAATCCGTTTCACAACGGGCATGCATACCAGATCAAGAAGGCAAAGGAACTGTCCGGGGCGGATTTCTGCATCATCGTCATGAGCGGGGACTTTGTTCAAAGAGGGGCTCCTGCCGTTTTTGACAAATATACCCGGGCACATATGGCGCTGCTGTCCGGAGCCGATCTGGTCGTGGAGATTCCTCCGGCCTTTGCTGTCAGCAGCGCAGAGGATTTTGCCGCATGCGCCGTGGCGCTTTTGGACCGGATGGGAGTTGTCTCCCATTTATGCTTCGGAAGCGAGTCCGGAAAAATCGGCCCGCTGGTCCAGGTTGCCCAACTCCTGGTTCATGAGCCGGAAGCCTTTCGCACTGCCCTGAAAAGGGAACTAAAAAAAGGCCTTACCTTTCCTCAAGCCAGAATAATGGCATTAAAGCAGTTTCCTTTCTCTGCAGAAGATCCTGCTTCCCTTCTCTCCACCCCCAACAACATTCTGGGGGTGGAATACGTAAAAGCCCTTATAAGGCAAAACAGCTCTATAACCCCTGTCACCTTAAAGCGGCAGGGAAGTGGTTATCATGATATAGGCCTCCCAGGCTGGGACAATTCCGATTTCAGCCGGTCTTCTTATCTCCCTTCCATCCACGATCAGCCCCGTATTCCTTCGACTGATTGCTGTTTTGCCTCTGCATCTGCCATCCGGAACGCCCTGAATGGGATCCACAACGGCCCATCCGGCGCTTCCCTTATCCATTTCGAATCATCACTAAAGCACCTGGTCCCTGATTCAACATGGAATCTGATGGTGATGGGGCACTGCCGCCCTGTATTTCCCAATGACTTCTCCGCCCTTATGTCCTACCGCCTTCTGGAATTATTGAGGCAGGATGTGGATCTGTCCCGGTTTGGCGATGTGTCCCAAGAACTGGCCGCCCGCATCCGCCGTCAGGCCCTGGAGCCTATCTCCTTGGAAAAACGGGTGGAAACCCTGAAAACCAGGCAGTATACCTATACCCGGATCAGCCGAAGCCTGATTCACATTCTTCTCCATATCACCAAGGAAGAATTATCCTGCAGAAAAGACCATGATTATGTCTCCTATGTGCGCATCCTGGGTTTTAAAAAAGAAGCGGCTCCCCTCCTTACCCAACTGAAAAAAGCGGCCACCTTGCCTATCATAACTAAGACAGCCGATGCCCCCCATATCCTGTCAGCCGAAGCTATGCAGGAGTTCTATAACGATCTGTTCTGTTCCCATGTGTATGAATCCGTTGCCGGAGTGAAAAAGGAGGGCCGATGCACCAATGAGTACACCCACCCTCTTATTATCCTGTAGCTCCTTCTCTCGGTTCTGCCAGTTCCATGGTATAGAACTTCCTTCCAGCTGCCTTTTTTGGCAAGCCTTCTACTTAAACGCTTTCTTTATCTTTTTTTGCAGGCCGTTGTTGGGGTACATATTGATCACCCGCATAGCCTCTTCCCGCACCTCTCTGCAGCCATCTTTATAGAGAAATGCATTCTCCACGTTGTACACATCTCTGTCATTGTCCCGAAACGTACCATCCGATGATATGAACTGCACAATGTTCATGTCCCAGTCATTATTGCTCTTTTTATTCTCATAGCTGCCAATGACATACAGTATCTTCCTGCCGTATCCGTCGTCGATATAGACATATGTTTTTCCATTTACTTCTCCCAGGCACTTGCCGTTTTTTATGTTATCCAGTTTGGATTTCAAGGCCACATAAAGCCCATGGTCCTTCTCCATCTCAAACCCTTCAAACATCTCATCGGATATCTTCCCATCATCAATGGCATTCACCTGATTCCACTGATTGCTCTTCTTATCTTTCTCGGCCATAATGGTCTCGATCTCATCCTTATCCGCCTTGATTCCGATCATAAGGCCTGGAGTCGTCTGAAACAGGTTCCTTACCTCGACGTTGCCGTAATTGCCGATCCTTACATCCACCATCACACTTTCGTCTTTTTCATCTACCAAAGCGTCAATCTCCTGAAGAATCTTATTTAACTGCTGGTCATCATGATCATTGTTTTTCACCGTGGCATAGTCCCGCAGCACCCTGCTATGATCCGCTGTTCTCAAAATCTTCCCGACCGCGCCTAAATTGTCTTTTTCTTGTGTAACTGTTTGATTTCCTAAATGCCTGTTTTCGCTGCATCCAACCAATATACTCATTA
>JAETTS010000235.1 GCA_021769025.1 Enterocloster bolteae | reverse complement strand
GATGGACTGGTGGTGTATCCCAAGGTCATAGAGAAACATTTTATGGCGGAGTTGCCTTTCATGGCTACGGAGAATATCATGATGGATGCAGTGAAACTTGGGGGAGACAGGCAGGAATTGCATGAGAGGATCCGTCAGCTTTCCATGGAGGCAGGGCGAAATGTGAAAGAGAAAGGGCTTGACAATAATCTGTTGGAACTGATTGCCGGGGATCCTGCCTTTGGGCTTAGCATGGAAGAGTTGAAAGCTGCCATGGAGCCGAAGCGGTATGTGGGACGGGCACCAGAGCAGGTGGATGAGTTTTTGCGTGAGGTAGTTCAGCCGATTTTGGAGAAGAATCAGGAACTTTTGGGGGTTGTGGCGGAGATTTTGGTTTAGATCGGGTAAAAAGATATTGGGAACTGTGAAAAGCATAGGTAATGGCCTAGCTGTTTCACAGTCCCTTTTTTTAAGTTGCCTTATGACATGGTAAATTGAATAAAACAAAAGACTGCGTACACAATCAGAAGCAGGATTCCCTGGAAGCGGGACAGCTTGCCGCGGATAAGGGCAGGGAGTGCCATAAACGCCATAACGAACAGCATGACTGGAATATCCAGAACCAGAGAGGCATTTTTCCTGGCGATGGAAGCGCTCTGGGGAATATGGAAAGGAGCCAAAAAGGCGGATACTCCGCTGACTAAAACCAGGTTAAATAAGTTGGCGCCTATGACGTTTCCTAGAGACAGGGCACCGTGGCCTTTGGCCAGGGAGGTGATGGCAGTGACCAGTTCCGGAAGGGAAGTCCCCAGTGCCACAAAGGTCAATGCGATGACGGATTCCGGAACGCCAAGGGCCTGGGCGATGAGGGTTCCGTTGTTGACCAGCAGATTGGCACCGATAGCAATGAGAACCGCGCCGGTTACAAGAAGCAGAAGATCCTTGGTGATGGGAGGCTGGCTTTGAGCCGTCACCTCCTGAGATTCATCGGAGGGAGGGAGGGTTCTCATCTGCAGGACGGTATAGGCCATATATACCAGGAAGATCACCAGAAGGATCAGTCCGATGGTTCGGCTGAAATATCCGGAGGTATAGGCGATGCCGGTATAGAAGGCGGCAGCCATGAAGAAAAAGGCCACAGGGGTTTTTAAGGTACGGCGTTCTATGATTCCTGGCTTTACGGCTATGGTAATGGCTGCAATCAGGGATGTATTGCAGATAATGGAGCCGATGGCATTGCCATAGGCGATCTCTCCGTGTCCGCTTAGTGCGGAGGTGGCGGATACCATGACTTCAGGCAAGGTGGTGCCAATGGACACTACAGTAGCGCCGATCAGGATTTCCGGAAGATGGAATCGGTGGGCGATGCCAGTGGCACCGTCTACGAACCAGTCGCCTCCTTTTATAAGGAACAGAAGCCCTAGCAGAAACAGAAGAATTGGGATAAACATGTTTAAAATCTCCTTTCGTGTTTTGCGCTGCAATAAGATTCTTCCCATGCAGCCGGTTTTAAAACGTATGGCCCAGGTATAACCGTCAAGTTATACCTGGGCCACAAAAAAAGACTGCATGTATAACGTGACAGTTATGCATGAGTCTCGTAATTTAAAGCAAGCCAGACTGTACCAGCCGAGATTGTTGACTTGCTACGTAAAGCCAAAGCGGTTTATACGTTTACTACTCCCTCACGGAGACATACAAGGAAAGCGTTTGCTTTCTTCTGTTTCCTTATCATAGCGTAAACAGATGGGGTTGTCAATGAGAAATTTACAAATGGAGGTGTAATGGGGAGGGAATCCTAACACTTATATCTGTATACATAAGTGCAAGTTATAACACCCATAATAAATTTTGACTTTACTTATGAAATATTTTTGTGTATTCTAATACTGTTGTGTAAAAATATGTATTCTCGGGAGTTCTTTGTGCCTGATATTACGAGATTCCAAGAGTATACAAACGGGGTAAAGGAGGACTGGGATAAATGGTAAGAGCAATTGTAGGCGCTAATTGGGGAGATGAGGGAAAAGGTAAGATCACAGATATGCTGGCCAAGGAATCTGATATCATCATCCGTTTCCAGGGCGGCAGCAACGCAGGACACACCATTGTCAATGATTATGGCAAGTTTGCGCTTCATCTGTTGCCATCCGGCGTATTTTACGGACACACCACCAGCATCATCGGCAACGGGGTGGCACTGAACATTCCTTATCTGATTCGTGAGATCAAGGCATTGACAGACAGAGGCGTACCAAAACCAAAGATTCTGGTTTCAGACAGGGCACAGATCCTGATGCCGTATCATGTGCTGTTTGACACCTATGAGGAGGAACGGCTGGGCGGCAAATCCTTCGGTTCCACAAAATCTGGAATCGCTCCTTTTTATTCTGATAAATATGCCAAGATCGGTTTCCAGGTAAGCGAACTGTTCGATGACGATACCTTGAGGGATAAGGCAGAAAGAGTCTGTGAACTGAAAAATGTTTTGCTAAAGTATCTGTATCATAAACCGTTAATCGATCTGGATGAGTTATACGGTACCCTTTTAAAGTACCGGGATATGGTGGCTCCCTATGTCTGTGATGTGTCTTCTTATCTTTATGAGGCCATAAGGGAGGGGAAGAATATCCTGTTGGAGGGCCAGCTGGGCTCTCTTAAAGACCCGGACCACGGTATCTATCCCATGGTGACTTCTTCCTCCACGCTGGCAGCATACGGTGCTGTGGGGGCAGGAATTCCTCCGTATGAGATCAAGAATATCACCACAGTGGTGAAGGCATATTCCAGCGCTGTGGGCGCAGGCGCCTTTGTAAGCGAGCTGTTTGGCGAGGCGGGAGACGAGCTGCGACGGCGGGGAGGTGACGGCGGAGAGTTTGGAGCGACCACAGGCCGTCCAAGACGTGTAGGCTGGTTTGACGCGGTGGCCAGCCGTTATGGGTGCCGGATTCAGGGAACCACAGAGGTTGCATTGACAGTTCTGGATGTGTTGGGATATCTGGATGAAATTCCGGTGTGCATCGGTTATGAGATAGACGGCAAGATCACCAGAGATTTCCCCAACACAGTAAAGCTTGAGAAGGCCAAACCGGTTTTGACCAAGTTGCCAGGATGGAAATGCAATATTCGCGGGATCAAGACATACGAAGAACTTCCGAAAGAATGCCGGGATTATATCCAGTTTATAGAAAAAGAGATCGAATGCCCGATCACCATGGTATCCAACGGGCCAGGGAGAGAGGACATCATCTACCGGAAGAGATAAGGGATATGATATCCCATTACTTTTGCCTTTTGTCCCTGATAGTCTTCAGAATCATCATATAGGCATAGATCACCGCCGGAACCACGATGGTGCAGAATAAGGCCGCCATCAGACAGCTTCTGGCAAGAGGGCTGTCCAGAAAGGCCAGGATGATGGTGGCCAGATAGAGAAATCCAATCACGCATAGAGCCAGTATGGCTGCGATTCGTTTTTTTGTCATAGACAGTGTCCCTCCTGCAAAGTAAAATATTGTTGTACCAGCGTGCCCACCGGCGCATCTGCTTCTATCCTTCGCTGTCCTGCGCCAACTCTTCCCACAGTTCATAGAGTGTCTCCAGCCGTTGTCCTATGGCTTCTTTCTCCTGGTGGAATTCCAGAAGCTTCCCTGCGTCTGAGGCGACTTCCGGATCCATCAGCTGCCGGTCAATCTCCTGGTCTCTCTGTTCCAGAGAAGCGATCTCTTCCTCTGTCTTTTTTAACTCGTTCCGCCGCTTGCGGATCCGTGCCTGTTCTTCCTTGTGGCTTTTCCAGTCCTGTTTCCCGTCAGATGAATCTAAGGCGGCAAAAGAGGCAAGGGGATGGGAGGTGGCTGCCCCGGCAGCCGATTCTTTTGCACCTTTGCTGCCCACATGGAGATGGTTCATCCATTCCCGTTTCTCCAGATAATAATCGTAATTACCAATGTAGCTTATAAAGGTCTCACCGGTCAGCTCCAGGATCCGGGTTGCGGTTTTGTTGATAAAATACCGGTCATGAGACACATATAGCACGGTTCCAGTGTATTGGTTTAACGCATCCTCCAGAATCTCTTTGGATGTGATATCCAGGTGGTTGGTGGGCTCGTCCAGAATCAGGAAGTTGGCGTTGCCCAACATCAGCTTGGCCAGGGATACCCGTCCCCGCTCCCCGCCGCTTAAGTCTTTGATGTGTTTGAACACATCGTCTCCGGTGAAGAGGAAGGCCGCCAGCACACTGCGGACTTTGGTGTTATTGAGGCCTGGGTAGGCATCCTGCAGTTCGTCAAACAAGGTTTTTTCCATATGAAGAACCTGATGTTCCTGGTCATAATATCCGATATGAACCTTGGCTCCCAGGGTGATCTCCCCGGAATCCGCCGGAAGCATCTGGTTGATAATTTTTAAAAGGGTGGTTTTTCCGGTGCCGTTGTTGCCGATGACAGCCACCCGTTCGCCTCTCTGAATATCAATATCCACGTGGGAGAACAGATGGTTGTTGCCAAAGGATTTGCCTAAGTCCCGGATGGTGAGGACATCATTGCCGCTGATGATGTTGGGTTCCAGGCGAATCTTCATCTCATCGTTCACTTCCACGGGCTTTTCCAGCACATCCATTTTGGCCAGCATCTTTTCCCGGCTCTCCGCCCGCTTGATGGATTTTTCCCGGTTGAAGGATTTTAACTTGGCGATAACCTCTTCCTGATGGCGGATTTCCTGCTGCTGGTTTAAATATGCCTTCATCTGGGCATCGCGCAGCATGGCCCGTTTCTCACTGTAGGCCGTATAATTTCCCTGGAATACGGAGCCTTTTCCGCAGTCCAGCTCAATAATCTTGGTTACCACCCGGTCCAGAAAATAGCGGTCATGGGCCACGATGACAACGGCTCCCTTATAATTTAAAAGATACGTTTCCAGCCAGGTGATGGATTCCATATCCAGATGGTTGGTAGGCTCG
>JAETTS010000234.1 GCA_021769025.1 Enterocloster bolteae | reverse complement strand
CGCCTCCAGCCAGGGGAAGGATGGCAAGAATAAACACCAGGATTCCCATACCGCCTACCCAGTGGGTAAAACTCCTCCACATAAGAAGGGACGGCGAGAGCGCCTCCACATCATTTAGGATGCTGGCTCCTGTGGTGGTAAATCCTGATATCGTCTCAAACAGCGCATCCGTCAGAGACGGAATCTGTCTGCTAAGCCAGAACGGCAGAGCGCCGAAGAAGCTGAGCATCACCCATGTCAGTGACACCACCAGGAATCCTTCCCTTGCATAGAACACTGCATCCGCCGGCTTTTTGTGAGCCGCCGTCCAACCGATGATCAGGCACATCGCCATAGGAATCAGAAAAAACTTTAAAAGCCCGTCTCCATAGATCACAGAGACAGCACAAGGCAGAAGCATCAGAAGCGCCTCAATATTCAAAACCCATCCCATATAGTAAAATACGATTTTTAGATTCATCCTACCCTCCAAAAAGCTTAAGAGAGAGTCCACTATTGTAAAATGTCCCTCAGATCATTTAATCCTTTGTTGGTGGTCACAATAACCACCGTATCCTGCGCCTCGATGGTATCTTTGCCGCGGGGAGTGATGATCTTTCCCTTGCGGTTGATACATGCCACCAAAAGATTGGGTTTTAACATCATTTTCTCAAGGGGAACCCCCAACATGGGGAAATCTTTACCCACCCGAAACTCCAACGCCTCTGAATGGCTTGACATCTTATACAGCGTCTCCACATTGCTTCCCAGAGAATTCTGCATGGCTCGGACATACTGAAGAATCAGATCCGCCGTGATCAGTTTGGGATTGATGACGCTTCCTAAATTCATGGATCGTATGACATCCTCAAAGGAAAGGCGGTTTACCTTGGTAATCAGCTTTGCCTTTGACTGGCTGGCAGCATAGAGGGAAAGCATGATGTTCTCCTCGTCAAAGCCGGTCAGCGCCGCAAATGCATCGGTCTGGCGAACCCCTTCCTCCAGAAGAAGCTGCTGGTCCGAGGCATCCCCATGGATGACCATAGCATAGGGCAGGTTTGCACTTAACATCTCACAATTCTCCCGCTCCTTTTCAATTATAGTAATCTTGATCGGCGTATCCCGCAACATCTTGGCCAGATAGTAGGTGATCTTGCCGCCACCGATCATCATAACGGACTTGGCGCTGTTGTTGTATACGCCTGCTGCCCGGAAAAATTTGGAGGACTCCGTCTGGGATCCGATAAATGAGATCTTATCTCCGGCACAAAGTTCAAACATGCCATTGGGGATCACCACGTCATCTCCCCGTTCCACTGCACACACCAGGATGTTGCTGTGGGTCTTCTGGGCGATCTCCATAACCTTTATGTTATGTAGAACCGAGTCCTTGGGGATCTGGAATTTCATGATCTCCACCCTTCCCTTGGCAAAGGTATCAATCTTGATGGCAGACGGGAACTTCAGAAGCCTTGCGATCTCTCTGGCAGTGGCCAGTTCCGGATTGATAGCCAGAGACAGGTTTAACTCCTCACGGATATAGTTTACCTCCTCTGCATACTCTGGGTTGCGGATTCTGGCAATGGTATGGCAGTCCCCGGCCTTCTTGGCGATCAGGCAGCAGAGAATATTCAATTCATCGGAGTTGGTGGTGGCAATCAGAAGATCTGCTTCCTGAATTCCGGCTTCAACCTGAACATTATAGATTGCCCCATTGCCCTCCACACCCATAACATCAATACTGCCGGTTACATTTTTGAGAACCTCCTCATCCTGGTCGATGATTGTGATGTCATGTCCCTCCTCATTCAACTCCCCCGCAATGGTTGCGCCCACTTTTCCGCATCCTACGATAATGATCCTCATGTCTTCTCCTTTTTATTTACATTCCGTTTCCCGTTCTTTACGGTTTCTGTCCCTTCATCTGTTCATGAAGCGGTTTACGGATTTTTTTCCGTGTAATTTCAACCAGATTTAATTTGGTAATATCCACCACAGTAGTTTTCACCGGATCCTGCAGGCAATAGGCAGACAAGGTCCTTAAAAGCAACTTCCTGTCCTCTTCTGACTCCATATCGATAAAATCAACCACAATAATCCCGGACAAGTTCCGAAGCCTTAACTGGCGGCTGATCTCCTCCGCTGCCTCCAGGTTAATCTTCATAATGGTATCATGGGGATTTTTCCTGCCGGAAAACTTGCCGGTGTTTACATCAATCACCGTCATGGATTCCGTAGGTTCAATGACCAGGTATCCGCCGGAGCGCAGCCACACATGGCGGGACAGGGCATCTTCCCTGGCCTTCTTCAGCTGATATACATTGCTTAGGGAAACCATGGGATCCGTATACAGGCGCAGCTTATTCAAATCCTCTTCCTGGTGGAGCAAAAGATACTCCTTAAGCTGTTTAAAAATCTCCGGATCGTCTGTGAGAATCTCCTCCATGTTGTGAGAATACGTGTCCCTCAACCTTGCCGCGCAAGGAGAAGCCGCCTGAAAGATAAGGCTGCCGCTGGTCCGATGCCTGCCTTCTTCCATCACCCTGTGAAACTGCGCCTTTAATACTTCCAGTTCCGCCACGATCCGCTCCGGCGGCACATCCCAGGCATTGGTTCTCACAATGATGCCAAAATCGTCTTCCTTGTACGGCGCAAGCCTCTGGCGGATCATCTCCTTCCAGGGCTGGCTGCCGATCTTGGAAGAACAGGTGATCTGACGTTTGTTGCAGGTCAATACACAGTAGCGCCCGGTAAAGCTTAAGTTCGCTGTCGCCACTGGATCCTTACTTTTTACCGCATCCCTGGAGATCTGGATGATAATCTCATCCCCTGCCTTTAAGTTGCCCTGATGCCCTGGCTCAGTAAAATTGTGAGTGCGATTGTCCGACAGGCTATAGTAAGCCATCTGCTTGTCTCCATATTCCACAAAAGCAGAATTAATATTTTTCGCAATATTTTTAACTTTCCCCACATAGATATTGCCCAGAATGCTTGTGTTCTCTTCTTCCAGATCCATCTGGATTACCCTGGAATCTTCCAAAAGAACCGTCAGAATCCGGCCTTCCATAGGGGTGATGATCAATTTATTCAATGTCTTGTCCCAAATCTTCCAGAGGGATCAACCGTCTGGAACCCTCCTCTCCTAAATCTGCATACACTTCTTCCCGTTCAATCTCCATAGCAAATGGCAGATAGTCCTGTCCAAGATACCGCGCAAAGGCCTCCATCACCAATTCTGGCTTCACGTTGTCCCGGCTTCCGGTGGAAACCTGCAAAAAGACCGACTGCTCTCTTCGCTCCACCTTGTATAAAAGGGGCTTTAAATCCAACTCCCTCTGTCCTTTTTTTGTCTCCTTCGCAATCAAAATCTGAGGCTGTGCCTGAAACTTCATAAACTCTTTGAAAAATGCCTCCATATCCTGGGGCCTGTAATTTTCCCGAAAGATCATTGTATAATCTGCCGCTGCCACGATGGACATGGCATTCTTGCTGGAATCATCCAGATGGCGGTAAGATAAAACCCTGGTTCCCTCTACCATAGCCTGATTCATCCGTTCTACCATGGTTTTGGAGTTCTCGGTGCTCAGGACCTCAATATCCATATATTCCCCCTTGCTGGTAAGCCCTACCCCCAAAGGAGAAGCAAAAGACATGATCTGGTGGGGGCTGAATCCTTCGCTGTAGCGGATATCCACCTGGGCCCTTCGCATTACTTTCTGAAAATACCGCATCATATCCAGATGACCAATAAATTTCATTGGCCCCTGTTTGGTGAACTTAATTCTTATCTTCATAGCAGACTCCTCCCCCAAAGGATTTGGCACCGCACCCGGAACATCTCTGCCTGCAGTTTGGCGTCACAGTCCCACAAAGCGCCTGCTTCCACTCCCGTTTTAAAAATTCCTTTGACACACCTGCATCAATAAAGTCCCACGGAAACGTCTCATCCAGACTTCGCTCCCGAACCGTATAAAAATCAGGATCGATTCCGCAGTCCTCAAAGGCTTTCATCCAATATTCATTATGAAAACATTCTCCCCAGGAATCGAACAAAGCCCCATTTTTATAAGCCGCCTCGATGACAGCAGACAGTTTACGATCCCCTCTGGCCAGAACGCCTTCCAGCACCGACAGATCCGCTTCGTGCCAGTTATACTTCAGGCTTTTGGCATGTTTCATCTGCCTAAACTTGTCCTTCACAAGGTAAGCCCTCTCTAAGAATTCCTCCCTGGTGCACATTCTGGCCCACTGAAATGGCGTGAACGGCTTAGGCACAAAGAAGGAAGAACTTGCCACAATCTGCACCTTCCCATGGCGCTGTTCCTTGGGAACCGTGTCATAGTAGCTTTCAGCGATCTTTTCCGAAAGCAGGGCGATGCCTTCCATATCCTCCTGCTGCTCTGTGGGAAGGCCTAACATAAAGTATAACTTCACCCGGTTCCAGCCACCCCGGAAGGCCTTTGCAGCTCCGCTTAAGATCACGTCCTCCGTAAGCCCTTTGTTGATCACATCCCGAAGCCTCTGGGAGCCAGCCTCCGGCGCAAAGGTTAGGCTGCTTTTCTTCACGTCCTGGATCTTGCTCATCACATCCAGGGAAAAGGCATCAATGCGCAGAGAAGGAAGGGAAATATTCACTCCCTTTCCCTGAAACTCATCAATCAGATAGGTCACCAGCCCCTCCAACCGAGTGTAATCGCTGGAACTTAAAGAACTTAAGGAGATTTCCTCATGCCCTGTGGTTTTTAGCAGGCGATCCGCATAATGCTTCAGATCATCCAGGCTCCGCTCTCTCAAAGGACGGTATACATTTCCTGCCTGACAGAACCGGCATCCCCGGATGCATCCCCTCTGGATCTCCAGAACCACCCGGTCCTGGGTCACCTTGATAAACGGAACCAACGGCTTTTCTATATACTCAAAATCATCCATGGAGACCATCAGTTCCTTGGTGATAGTCTCCT
>JAETTS010000233.1 GCA_021769025.1 Enterocloster bolteae | reverse complement strand
CAGAGTTAACCGGAACCTGGACTTTAAGCTGCTGGAGGCAAATGACCGTTTTTTTGACTTTTTTGGGAAAGACAGCATGGACGGCATGGATAATGCTCTTTTTCGTGAAAATATAATACGCAACATGCCGGTATTTCTGGAACATAAAAATGCTGTTACCAATGGCAATTCGGTTCATTTTACGGTACAGATGAAGAACCGGTCTGGCAATGACGCCTGGCTGCAGATTAACGCCTCCTGCATCGGGTATCAGGAGGGCGATCCGGTGTACCTGGCCATTTATATTGATATTACCAACGAAACAGAACTTCGGCAGATGCAGCAGAAATTGGAGGCGCAGGCGAAGGAGCTTCGTTCTGCCCTGGAGACAGCGGAGGAGGCGAACCGTTCAAAATCAGATTTTCTTTCCAGAATGAGCCATGATATCAGGACTCCCTTAAATGCGGTGCTCGGCATGAAGGATATTGCAGAAGCCCATTTGGACGACCCTGCAAAGGTGAAGGACTGCTTAAGGAAGATTGGTTTGTCAGGGCAGCATCTGCTGAGTCTTATTAACGATGTGCTGGATATGTCTAAAATTGAAAGCGGAGAAATGGTTCTCAGGGAAGATTCCATGTCCTTGCCGGAGGTGCTGGAGAATGTAGTGGCCATTATGCAGCCACAGTTCGGCGAGAAGGAGCAGCATTTTTCCATTCGCCTGCGGTCAGTGGTGCACGAACAGTTTTTAAGTGATGCCCTGCGTATGAGGCAGATTTTTATCAATATCTTGTCTAACGCATATAAGTTTACCCCTGTCAATGGAACTGTTTCCATGGATGTCTGCGAGAAGCAGGCGGTGGACGGAACAGCCCTCTTTCGCTTTTCAATAACTGACACGGGAATCGGCATGAAACCGGAATACCTGGCCCAAATCTTTACGGCATTCAGCAGAGAACGGGACAGCCGTGTGGATAAGACGGAAGGAACCGGTCTTGGAATGGCAATCACAAAAAGGTTCGTGGATATGATGGGAGGAACTATTGAGGTTACCAGCGAATTGGGAAAAGGGACCTGCTTCAGGGTGGAACTACCACTGAAAATAGAAGAGAACCAGTTTATAAAAGGGGAATTTCCAGGGTTGAGAATCATTGTCACAGATGATGACGCAGTCATGTGCGAGTATATGGCTGAGATGCTCGGACAATTGGGTATCCATGCGGATTGGGTCGACAGCGGCATCCAGACTGTGGAAATGATAAAGACAGCAAAGCAGAACGGGGAAATGTATGACGCGGTGCTTCTTGACTGGAAAATGCCGGATCTGGACGGATTTGAAACCACCCGCCGGATTCGGGAATTGTGCGGCGGCCAGCTGCCGGTACTGATTATCTCAGCTTACGATTGGAGCGATGTTGAAAAAGATGCAAAAAAGGCGGGTGTCACAGGTTTTCTGCAGAAACCGATATTCGTCTCGACCCTGATTCATGGGCTGCAGCGGTATGTGCTTGAGGGACAGCCGGCCAGGAAAACGCAGGGGACAGATACCGGAGCCAGGTTTACGGGCAGGCGCTTCCTGCTCATAGAAGACAATGCAATCAATCAGGAGGTTGCCAGGGAACTCCTGGCCGACATGGGCGCTGAAGTGGATACTGCAAGTGACGGAGCCGAGGGGGTGGAGACGTTCAGACGCTCCCCGGACGGTTTCTATGACGTAATTTTAATGGATGTCCAGATGCCGGTGATGAACGGATATGAGGCCACTAGAGCCATCCGCACCATGGACCGTGACGGGGCCAAGGCAGTTCCCATCCTTGCCATGACAGCGGATGCGTTTTCGGAGGATATCCAGGCTGCGAAAGACGCCGGAATGAACGGACATATGGCAAAACCCCTGGACAAAGCAATCCTGTGGAGGGAAATAGGAAAATACTTAAACAGTGATTTTTCCCCAGAAACAGCCGGCAAATCCGGCGTGAATCACTAAATAGCCATAAAGGCGATGAGAAAGTAAAATCCCGGAGGACACCTGAATGGAGATTAACCTGAGTTATGAACAGCTCAATGCTGAATACAGTATGCTGATGAGTGTTTTAGGCGCAAGCGTCAGCAAGCATCTGGTAGATGATCATTTTACCTGTATCTGGGCAAATGATTACTACTATGAGCTAATCCGCTATCCGAAGCCCTTGTATGAACATCTGTTTCGCAATCACTGCGATGAATATTTTTATAATAATCCCAAAGGATGGGCCAGGCTGACGGAACAGGTCCATTCTGCACTGGAGCAGGGGAAAAGCGGCTATTCCTTATATCTTCCCATGATATATCCGGATGGAGGGACTTTCTGGGTCAGGATGCAGGCGGTGTTTACCGATGAGTTTATCAATGGATACCGTGTGTCCTATACAACGATGGTTGATGTGACTGATATGATGCAGGCCCGGCTGGAACAAAAGGAAACCAGGCAGGATTTTGATAAAATGATGCAGGAGCAGGCGATGATTATGAGTGCGCTTAATATAAGCGTCAGCAAACACCTGATTGATGAACATTATACCTGTGTCCTGGCCAATGAGTATTACTATAAGCTGATTGGCTATTCAAGGGCAAGATACGAGGCGTTGTTCCACAATCATCCGGATGAGTTCTTTGCCAATAACCCGGAGGGCTGGGAACTCCTGACAAGCAAAGTTGAAGCTGTTCTGAAAAATAATGGGGATGGATATGAGGCGATTGTGCCCATGAAATATGAGGACGGTTCAAGCTACTGGGTCAAGCTGGTGAGCTTTTTTACAGATGAATACATAGACGGATTCCGCATTTCTTACACGGTAATGACAGATGTAACAGAATTAATGAGAACAAAAAACGAGCAGGAAATGCTTATGAGTGCAATGGAGGTCAGTGTCAGCAGGCACTTGATGGATGAACATTTTACTGTTATCTGGGCTAATGAATGTTACTACCGGATGATTGGGTACACGAAAGAGGACTATGAGACCAGATTCCATAACTGCTGCGATGCGTATTTCTGGGACAATGAAACCGGTTTGAGGATTATTAATGAGAATATCCAGAGTATGACCAATGCGGATGAGAAAAGTTACGAGGCATATCTGCCGCTTAAAATGCCGGACGGTTCCATGCGCTGGGTCAAAATAGTGGGTTTTCTGACAGATGAATACATGGATGGAATACAGATTGCCTACACCACAATGATTGATGTCACAGATTTGGTGCAGACCCAGAAGGAGAGGAGTATTGCTTATGAGAATATTCCGGGATTCATAGTCAGGCACCGCATCCTGCCGCAGGGGATTGTAATGCTTGACGCCAGCGAACGGATTAAGGATATTTTTGATGTCAGCATGGAGGATATCGCCGCCATCGACCCGCTTGAGGTGATGTCCGGGGAAAGCCGGGAGCTAATAATCAGCCATTTTCCGGGTCTGAGAAGAGGGGAGCCCCTTGAGGCGACTATACGTATTAAAGATAAATATGACCGTGACCGGTGGTTCCACTTCAACAGCACCTGCATTGATACAATATCGGATGACCCCGTGTACCTGTCTATGTTTATAGATATTACGGATATTACAGAATTGAGGGAACTTCAGCGCAAACTGGAAGAGCGGACCGACATGCTTAACAGCGCCCTGGAGGCGGCAAAATATGCGAATGCGGCAAAGTCTGACTTTCTTTCACGCATGAGCCATGATATCCGTACACCCATGAATGTGATCACCGGTATGGCTGAAATTGCAGCCGCCCATATTGGGGATCAGGACCGTGTGAAGGATTGTCTTCAGAAAATCCGTTTATCCAGCCATCATCTTCTGGGGCTGATTAACGACGTGCTGGATATGTCCAAAATTGAAAACGGTAATTTTTCTATCAGCATGGCTCCAATGTGTCTGCCGGATGAGCTGCAGGAGATTATCACAATTGTGCTGCCAGGCATCCGCAAAATGAATCAGAGATTTGATGTGTACCTGGAAGGTCCGGGCTGGGAGAACTTCATGAGTGACGCGCTCCGCTTCCGCCAGATTCTTCTCAATCTTCTCTCCAATGCTTCAAAATTTACTCCCAAAGACGGGAGGATTATCTTAAAAATAGAGATACAGGAAACAGAGTCTGCAAAAAAAGCCATGATCTGCTTTACCGTGTCTGACAATGGGATTGGTATGAGTCCGGAATATCTGGAGCAGATTTTTGAACCGTTTACCCGTGAAAGGGACAGCCGTATCGACCAAATCGAGGGAAGCGGGCTGGGAATGGCAATTACGAAGCGTCTGATTGACCTGCTGGGGGGCACTATAACAGTTAAAAGCCAGTTGGGTGTGGGAACTGTGTTCGATGTTCTGATGCCCATGGATGTCCTGTCTGATTCAGAAGAGGAACAGAAAGATTTCAGGGGATTACATGTCCTGCTGATAGACGATGACCCTGCACAGCAGGCGTGTGCAGGCAGTTTGCTCCGTTCTATGGGGATGGAGGTGGAGTGCACGGATTTTGAGGAAGCGGGGAAACGCTTCCTGACACATTGGGGGACAGAAAACTTCGGTTTTATCATTCTGGGTTTAAGTCTGGCGGAAGTTGAACGTATGGAGAAGACAGAAATGATCTGCAGGGGGATTCATGGCAGGGTGCCTTTGGTGGTGTCTGCCTATGATGTAAGCGGAATGAAAGAAAGAGCCATGGCATGGGGGGTCTGTGGATTTATGAGTAAACCGTTATGCCGGTCCGGGGTGATTGACTGCATGAACCGGTGCCGGATAGGGGAGGAATTGATGCGGCCGGATACGAAACTGGTGAGGCTGGAAAAGAAGCCGGGACAGCCGGATACGGAACCACTGGATTTCGCCGGAAGACAGGTCCTCCTCGTTGAGGATAATGAGCTTAACCGCGAGATTGCCCTGGAACTGCTGGGCGGATTCGGGATGGAACTGGAAGCTGCAGTCAACGGGAGGGAG
>JAETTS010000232.1 GCA_021769025.1 Enterocloster bolteae | reverse complement strand
CCGGCCGATAAAGGCCCTTAAGTACATAAAGCAGGAGGATTCCTGTTTTGCCTTGTTGCAGATACCGGTTCTCTCCTTATATCCAGGGGAGTTGAATAAACGGGTGCGTTGGGAGGCAACAGAGTATAAGGAAGCAGGAGAAGACATATACAGACAGGTGAAGGCACTGGCACACCAGGAGATTGCAGGAGCGGTAAAAATTGCCAAGAATCAGATCAAGAATATTCTGTCAGAGGATTCCTGTGGGATGATGATCGCTTACAAAAGGGTTGGCATGGTGAGAACAGAAGCCAAAATCTCCATGGTAATGGAGGATGCCAGCGGGAAAAGGATAATGCTTCGGGGCAGGAATGAAGAAGAGAACATCTGCGTGGAAATGCTTAAGAAGATTCCGGACAGAAGGCTGTTAAATGACCAGGCTTTGTTTGGATTGGTGTACTATGACGCAAAGGATCATTCCATGTGTATGGCACCCCTTAGTGTGGTGACAGACCAGGGAATCATCCGTCTGTTATATTAAGGAGGGGCAATTGATGAATCTGAATGCAGTGTATGAATTGAAAGCTGGGATGGAGATGGCCGTAATAGCCGGAGTAAACTTAATCCAGGAGGATTTCCGGCTAAAGCGGGCTGTGGAGCAGATGGCCCCTCTGGTAGCGGTATCCCCGGTGTTTAAGAAGATTTATGGATCTTCCCAGAAGCTGGTAAGTGAGATGTGTGAGGACAGAGAAGGGTGTTTATTGGATACATTGGCGCTGATTGATGCAGTATGCGCTACCCAGGGAAGCCTTCAGGAAGGCGGGGAGATCTTCTGGGATGAGGAACTGGAGATGACGGCGGATGGTTCCAGGTTTGGGGCAGAAGCCAGAACCCCCCAGGGGAATGGGGGATGGAAGAATGTTCCATACAGCGTGATGGCTCCTGTGATGGAGGCCTTTCGGGGGACAGGCGGAGGGCGATATGCGATCATAAGGGATGCCCATGAGGTATCGCCGGAACTGTTTGATGATTACCGGGTGGAGGCACTGATGGTTCAGGCTCTGGGAGATAGCTATGCAGAACTGGCAGATATGGTGGAGCAGTGGCTTGAGGAGAAAGGAACCAGGATTCTTCCTCTGTTGAAGCAGGGATTTGATCCAGAGGGAAAACGGGAGATGGCCAGGAGAATCCATGTGCTGGACGCTGTGGCAGCAGGGAGAGAGAATGAATTCTATTGTAACTTGTTAAAGGAGGCAAATTCCCAAAAAGGAGAGATAAGCAAGGAAGTAAAAGAGGCGGCAATCCGGGCGCTGCGCCATGAAGAGGGGAATGAACCGTTCCTTCTGGATCTTCTAAAGACAGAGGCCGGGAAGATGAAGGAGCAGGTTCTGTATGCCCTTTCGTTTATGAATGGGGATGACAGCCGGGAGTATTGGAGCCAGGCTATGAAAAAGAAGCCGTCTCAAACGGCAGCCTATCTTGCCAATACCACCGAAGACTGGGCTTCTGACTTGATTGCAGATGCCCTGGGGCAGTGGTTGGAATCGTATAAAGAACATGCTAAGGGAACGGAGCCAGAGGAAGATGGACAGGATAACACAAAGGCAAGCCAGGCAAACAATAGTGGGGGATCTGGTTTAGCCGGCCAGGCCGGGAAAAAGAAAAAAACCGTTTCCGGCGAGAAGGAGGAGAAAGAGAAGAGAAGGCAGGAGTTGCTGGCCATCTGGTATGCTGCAGCAGGGAAGCATTCGGAGAAGCTGTGCCAGTATTATGAGGCGATCTACCGCCTGATCCCAGAGGATGTGCCAGAGGTTCTGATCCGCTCTCTGATTGAAGAGCCTCATCCGTCCCTGTGCCAGGTTGCAAAAACCATGTATCAGAACCACAGGGAAGCATTTGCGGAAAGCTACGGGGTCATGGTTCTTTTAACGGAGCCTAAAGAGAAGGCTTATGAAGAATTGTCCCCGTACTTTAAGCCTGGCTTCTGGGAAAAGCTGACTGGGAAGAAGAAGGAGGCAGACGGGATCTTTGCCGCTTTGGAGCGGGTGGAGTACATAGAGGGCAAGGGATTTTACCAGGTGAACACCATCCGTTCCGGGCCGGTTTACAGAGAAGCCGGGACAAAGCACCAGCTTAAGGAAGAACTGGATCTTCGGTGGTACTCCATCCTTTTGAACAGCCCCCTGCGGTATGAGGGAAAATGGAAACACAACTTCAGTGTCTATAAAAACCGGTATGACGCAATGGTTGCCCGTCTGTATCGCCCGGATATGGAAAACCTTAAGAAGGAGTATGGGGCATATTTCTATGATAAGGCCATGAAGCAGGAAGTGACTGTGGAAGGATTACGGCTTATGAAGCGCTGTGGATGGACGGAGTATAAAGGGCTTCTGGCGGCAGAGGCAGCCAGGAATAAGAATGTGGCGGTGTACATGATCCGGCAGCTGGTGGAGGAACTGCCTCTCAGTAACGTAGAGTTGGCAAAGGAACTGGACGGATACATAAAAATGAGCCGGACAAAAGCGGTAAACGGAATTGCCCTTCTGGAAAAGTGGCGGGATGAACTGCGGGACGGACAGACACCGGATCGGCTGTAAACGGAATTTGTGGGAACATCCGGTATAAAGAGGCTCTGAGATTACATAACAAACAGGAGGGGAATAGAAATGGAAAACCAAAATGTACAGCGGCTACCTGCGGAGCAGTTATTTCAGGCGGAGATTGATGCATTGATTGCCAATGAGACTAATCCAGTACCTACAGGCTGGAGGATGTCTCCAAAGTCGGTGTTAACGTATATCTGTGGAGGGGAAAGGGGCGGAGTAAAGATAACGCCCAAGTATATTGGCCACCAGCGCCTGGTGGAGATAGCCATCTCTACCCTGGTGACAGACAGGGCGCTTCTTCTGATCGGGGAGCCGGGAACCGCCAAATCCTGGCTGTCCGAGCATCTTGCGGCAGCCATCAACGGGAATTCTACCAGGGTGATCCAGGGAACGGCAGGAACCACAGAGGAGCAGATCCGCTATTCCTGGAACTATGCCATGCTGATTGCGGAGGGGCCGTCGAAACAGGCCATGATCCCAAGCCCAATTTACCGTGCGATGGAACAGGGAGCCATCGCCAGAGTGGAGGAGATCTCCAGATGTGCTTCGGAGGTTCAGGATGCCCTGATCTCTATTTTGTCAGAGAAGCGGATCTCCGTGCCGGAACTGGGGATTGAGGTGCCGGCACAAAAGGGATTTTCCATAATCGCCACGGCCAACACCAGGGACAAAGGAGTCAATGAAATGTCGGCTGCATTAAAGCGGCGGTTCAATATCGTGGTTCTGCCGGCTCCGGAGAATCTGGAATCGGAGATGGAGATTGTAAATACCAGGATTGCCCAGCTGGCAGGGAGCCTGGATCTGAATGCCAGGCTGCCAAAAGAAGAGGTGGTACAGAAGGTCTGCACCATTTTCAGAGAACTGAGGGCCGGTGTCACGTTGGACGGGCGGCAGAAGATAAAGCCAACTACCGGCGTGTTGTCTACGGCAGAAGCCATTTCCCTTTTAGCCAACAGCATGGCGCTGGCGGGAAGTTTCGGGGACGGTGAGATAACGGATGAGGATCTGGCGGCAGGGCTTCAGGGTGCAATTGTAAAAGAGGACAGCAAGGACGGGAAAGCCTGGGAGGAGTATCTGGAAAATATTATGAAAAAGAGGGGTTCTAAGTGGCTGCCTCTGTATGAACAGTGTAAGGAGCTGAATTCATGACGGCCCCTTATGTATTTGGAATCCGGCATCTGTCTCCGGCAGGAGCCTGGTATGTGAGGGAGTATTTAGACAGTGTCCAGCCGGAGATGGTCCTGATTGAGGGGCCGGCGGATTTTACGGAACTTTTAGGGGAGTTGGGGGGAGGCAAGGTGAAGCCGCCCATCGCAGTGATGGCTTATACCCAGGAACTGCCGATCCGGACCATCCTCTATCCCTTTTCCATCTATTCTCCGGAGTATCAGGCGATTCTGTGGGCCAGGGAGAATCAGCGCCAGTGTCGGTTCTGTGACCTGCCTTCCGATGTGTTTTTAGGGCTATCCAAGATGAGGGAGATGAGAAAGGCCGGGAAAGACGGCTTGGAGAAGGAGAAGCCAGGGACAGGCAGCCTGGAGGAAGAAAGGCCGGGAACAGACGGCCTGGCGGAAGAAGAGTCTGTCTATGATCGTCTGGATCAGGTATCGGAAGATGGGGATCAAGAGACGTTCTGGGAGAGAACCATGGAGCACGCGGCGGATTTTGATGGCTACCAACAGGGAGCGGCCAGGTTTGGGCGGTCTCTGCGGGAACTAACGCTGTCAAAATGGACACTTGCAGGAACGGAAAAGTCAAAGGAGAGGCAGCTTGAAGATGCAGAGAATCTGATCCGGGAGGCCTATATGCGGGGGGAGATCAAAAAGGCTGTGGAGGAAGGGATTCCTCCGGAAAAGATTGTAGTGGTCACCGGTGCATTCCATGTGGCGGGCATTCTGGGAGAATGGGGCAAGGAAGAGAAAAAAGCCGGGGAAACGGAATGGAAGAAGCTGCCACGGCTGGAGACCAAGAAAACCTTGATGCCCTACTCGTACTACCGGCTGTCTGAACGTTCCGGATACGGTGCCGGCAACCGGGCACCGGCTTACTATGAGCTTTTGTGGAAAGGATTTTGTCTGGGCCAGCCAGAGTATGCGGCCAGCCGGTATTTAACCAGCCTGGCATCGTTTCAGAGAGGGCATGGGGATATGGCTTCCTCTGCCCAGGTGATCGAAGCCCTGAGACTGGCCCGTTCCCTGGCCCAGCTTCGGGGGTATCAGATTCCGGCGCTAAAGGATCTGCGGGATGCGGCGGTAACCTGCATGGGGCACGGGAATTTTTCCGAGATTGTGCTGGCAGCGGCAGATACGGAGATCGGGACAACCATCGGAAGCTTGCCTCAGGGAGTCAGCCAGACTTCGATTCAGACGGA
>JAETTS010000231.1 GCA_021769025.1 Enterocloster bolteae | reverse complement strand
TTATATTCTTTCAATGACTGCTTCACCAACCGGTCTTCGCCGGAATGGAAGGTTAGGATAGCAACTCTTCCGCCTGGCGCTAAAACAGAGGGAAGGGATTCCAGAAACTGGTACAGCACTTCAAATTCCCGGTTGATGTCAATCCGCAAAGCCTGAAAGGTTCTGGCGCAGGATTTCTTAACTGCCTCTTTCTGCTCTTTAACCGGAAGAGAGGAGAGAGCGGATTCGATGGCTTGGCGAAGGCCGGCCGTAGTCTCCACAGGTTCTCCTTTTTTCCGCTTTTGGATGATTGCCCGGGCAATCTCACGGGCATAGGGCTCATCTGCATTTTCAAGAAGCATGCCTTCCAATTCATCCTGGGAAATGCCTGCAAGCCTCTGGGCAGCTGTGATGCCCTGTCTGGGATTCAACCGCAGATCCAGAGGACCATTAAACTTATAGGAAAAACCTCGCTGGGGATTGTCAATCTGCATGGAAGAGACACCCAGATCAGCCAATACAAAGTCAAATAGCCCTGTCTGGGCGGAAAGATCCCCGATCTGGGCAAAATTCATCTGTTTCACTGTGAGAAGCTCTGGGCCATATCCCAATGCTTCCAACCGCTTTCTTGTTTTTTCAGACTCTATGGGATCTACATCCAGACCATAGATGTGGCCGGAAGACTGGAGGCATTCCAACATAGCCTGAGTATGGCCGCCATAACCCAAGGTGGCATCCAGGCCCTTTTGGCCAGGCTGGATCTGTAAGATATCCAAAATCTCCTGGACGCAGATGGAGATGTGCATACCTGCCGGTGTTTTGCCTTTGCGGATCACTTTCTGGATGGTATCGCCATATTTTTCTGGCTGAAGCTCCTTATATTTTTCGTTGTAATGTCTGGGATGGGTGCCACTGTAACGGACGCGGCGCTTATGGAGAGATTGTGATTCCATATGTTGTTTCCTCATTGATTTCAGATTGTTTGAACTTCCGTTAAACGGTAAATAAATTGTAGCAGTATTGAGGTAAAAATACAAGAGCAGAAGGATATTTTGTTAAAGACACCAGAACAGATGTTGCTATTGTGATTGACTGAAAATTAAGTACGAATTATAATAATAAATAACAGATAGAACAGATCCTTAACGGGGAAAGGAGAAACATATGAAATATGTAATTCTTGGGGGAGTTGCCGCAGGTACCAAGGCGGCGGCAAAGCTGAAACGGTGCGACCGTCAGGCAGAGGTGAAAGTGTTTACAAAGGGGCCGGATATCTCCTACGCAGGGTGTGGATTGCCCTATTATATTGGAGGCAGCATCGCGGGACGGGAAGCCCTGATCGTCAACTCGCCTGAAAAATATGAGGCTTTGACTGGAGCCCAGGTATTCACCGGAAGAGAGGCAGTCGGTGTTGACTGTGCAAAGAAGACGGTTTCCATCCGGGGAGCTGCCGGGGAGATGTGGGAGGAACCTTATGATAAGCTGATCATCGCTACGGGAGCGGTTCCCTTTGTGCCACCGATTGAAGGGGTGGACAAGGAAGGCGTGTTCTGTGTAAGGACACCAGACGATGCGGTAGGTGCAAGAGAGTACCTAGAGAAGCATCACTGCCGCAAGGCAGTGGTATGCGGAGCCGGATTTATCGGCCTGGAGGTGGCAGAGAATCTGATGGCCCAGGGTCTTGAAGTGACGGTGATTGATGGGGCGCCTCAGATTATGCCCAATGCCTTTGACTCTGAGATGGCGGATTACGCCAGGCGCCAGCTGAAAGCAGCCGGGCTGCGGGTTCTGGTATCTACCAGCCTTAAGGGGATCCGCGGGGATCAGTATGCGGAGGCTGTGGAGACAGATAGCGGCGTGATTCCAGCAGACATGGTGATTCTGGCAATCGGTGTTCGCCCGGCAACTGGATTTTTGGAGAACTCTGGTATCAAGATGTGGAAGGGAACTATTTTAACAGATGAGAAACTTGAGACCAATGTGCCGGATGTCTATGCCACAGGAGACTGTGCCATGGTTAAGAATGCCATTACCGGGCAGCCACAGTGGTCTGCTATGGGTTCCACGGCCAACATTGCATCCCGCGTTCTTGCCAAGCAGTTAAACGGAAGCAAGGAAACCTACGGCGGCTGTCTGGGAACTGGAGTCGTCCGTCTTCTGTCTGGACTAAACGGCGGAAGGACTGGTCTTACAGAGGCGGCTGCCAGAGAAGCCGGATACGATGTGGCTACCGTTGTCTGTGTGGTTGATGACAAGGCCCATTATTATCCCGGGGCATCCTCCTTTATGGTGAAGCTGATTGCGGAGGCCAAGAGCAGGAAACTTCTGGGGATTCAGGTGCTGGGGGCGGGAGCTGTAGATAAGATGGTGGATATCGCTGTCACCGGAATCTCCTGCGGGATGAGGCTGGAAGACTTTGATACCCTTGACTTTGCCTATGCGCCGCCATTTTCCACGGCTATCCATCCCTTTGTCACTGCATGCTATATTCTGGAGAACAAGCTGGACGGAGTGTTGGAGAGCATGACGCCAGCGGAGTATCTGGCAGGTGCAGCAAAAGACTATACAGTTATCGACGTTCTGCCAGCTGCGGGGATTCTCAATGCCAGATGGATCAATCTAAGCACTGTGACAGAGCCTATTAAGGATCTTGGGAAGGATGAAAAGCTTCTTCTGGTGTGTGCCAAGGGGAAGAGAGGATATTTCCTTCAAAATCGGCTGAAGGCACTGGGATACACCAATACCCGTGTGTTGGAGGGCGGCATCACATTCAATGAGGTAAAGGTGCCCAGGAACGGGCAGAAGTTGTCTGCTGAGGAAATCAAGCGGGTAAAAGGTTTAGGCTGCCTGCAGGACAAACGGTATGACGATGTGTTTAATGTGCGGGTCATCACAAGAAACGGAAAAGTCACAGCGGAAGAGCAGAAGAAGATCGCGGAGGCTGCAGAGCGCTTTGGTTCCGGCGAGGTGACCATGACCACCCGCCTGACACTGGAGATCCAGGGAGTGGCTTACGACAACATAGACGCTTTGATAGCATTTTTAGATGAGGCAGGCCTGGAGACAGGCGGAACCGGCTCCAAGGTGCGTCCGGTGGTGTCCTGTAAGGGGACAACCTGCCAGTACGGCCTCATTGATACCTTTGACTTGTCGGAAAAGCTGCACAAATTGTTTTATGTGGGATATCATGGAGTCTCCCTACCTCATAAGTTCAAGATTGCTGTAGGCGGCTGCCCCAACAACTGCGTGAAGCCAAATCTGAATGATGTGGGAATCATCGGGCAGAGGCTGCCTGAGATTGACCTGTCGAAATGCCGGGGATGTAAGGTATGCCAGGTGGAGAAAGCGTGTCCTATTCATGTGGCAGCCCTTGAGGATGGAACGATCCGAATTGATGCCAAGGAGTGCAACCACTGTGGACGCTGTATCTCCAAGTGCCCGTTTGGGGCCGTAAATGAATCGGCAGTGGGATACCGGGTATACATCGGCGGACGCTGGGGCAAGAAAGTGGCAGAAGGACGGCCCCTTGACAAGATCTTTACATCAGAGGCGGACGTGATCCATATGGTGGAGCAAATCCTGCTGTTCTTCCGGAATGAAGGGCAGACTGGAGAGCGTCTGGCAGATACAGTGGCCAGACTGGGCTTTGACTATGTGCAAGATAAGCTTTTAAACAGCAGTATTGACCGAGAAGCTATTCTGAAGAAGGATGTTGTGGGAGGAGCTACGTGTTAGTGTCTTGCCTGGTTTGCATTCAGCTAAATGACACAGAATGAATGTTTTTGCCTCCCAAAAGACTAGACTGAATAGGGTCAAAACACAGGTGTACTGTTAAAAACCGTCTGGAGAGAAACAATGCAAACTTCTCTCCAGGCGGTTTCTGCAAGATTTTTATGCCTTTGAATCAGTCCCCGTACTCCAGATATGCTCCCTTCATAGGGCTGGCCGCATGTTGGCTAAACAGGCGCAACGCCCCTTTTTGATACTTGGATGGCCTTGGTTTCCAGTTTTTGCGCCGTTTACTTAAGATTTGATCCATCTCTTCCAGTGTCTTTCGTTCTCCCTTTACTCCGATGATATTCAGCCTTCTTCCCATGACATCAATCTCAATCAGGTCTCCTTCCTCTACCAGGGCGATGGGGCCGCCGTCTGCAGCTTCGGGACTACAATGGCCGATGACGGGGCCGGTAGATGCGCCGGAGAAACGCCCATCTGTGATCAGGGCAATGCTTCGCCCCAGTTCTTTGTCGCTGCTGATGGCTTCTGAGGTGTAGAACATCTCCGGCATTCCGCTTCCTCTTGGGCCTTCATAGCGTATGAAGACAGCATCACCTTTTTCTACTTTGTGCTTCAGCACTGCATCCAGGCATTCTTCCTCGCTGTCAAAGGGGCGGGCTTTTAATACGGCGGTGAACATCTCTTTGGGGCAGGCGGTGTGTTTGATCACTGCACCTTCGGGGGCTAAGTTGCCTCGCAGGATAGCGATGCTGCCGTCAGTTCCCAGGGCTTTGTCATAGGGGCGGATAATGTCTTCTCTGGTGATGGAGCAGTGGTAACGGCTGTTGAATTCATCCAGCCATTTCTGGCAGCGGTCGTAAAAGCCGTTGGCTTTTAAGTCATCCAGATTTTCGCCCAGGGTTTTTCCGGTTACTGTCATAACATCTAAATGGAGGCAATGCCTGATCTCCTCCATGATAGCCGGAACGCCGCCTGCATAGTAGAAGCATTCTGCCGGCCATCGTCCAGCCGGCCGCACATCCAGAAGGTAGCGGGCACCGCGGTGGAGGCGGTCGAAGGTATCTCCAGTGATTTCAATTCCCAACTCATGGGCGATGGCAGGAAGATGAAGGAGGCAGTTGGTGCTTCCGGATATGGCGGCATGAACCAAAATGGCGTTCTCAAAGCTGTCCATAGTCACAAGGTCGCTGGGGCGCATGTTGTCCATGTAGGCCAGTTTTACGGCCTGGCGGCCTGCCTGTC
>JAETTS010000230.1 GCA_021769025.1 Enterocloster bolteae | reverse complement strand
CCACACCCTTGATGTCTCCAGCCACAATCAGGTCAATCAACGGCTGCCACGTTCCCCCTAAAAAGTTTTTTAAAGACACTTCGCTTACGCCGGTAAGGGTATTGTCGTTTCCATGATCTTTAAACAGATTCATCTCCACGCTGCCCCGGCGGGCCTTGTATGCCTCGATCACCTCATCAATGATTTCCTCTGTCACAGCTGGACGGTTCTCAAAATCAAATTCTTTCAATTCTGCATTGGCTTTCTTCGCCACATTGTCGATACAGATCTCCTTAATTTTAAGCTGATCGCAGATTGGCTCAATCCCTGGCAGCGTACAGTTAAACTCAGATATCACCGCATCAATGCCGCCAGTAGCCAGAATGGCCTCGCTGGTATAGTTGTTGCCTGCATGGCCGTCAAAAATCTCTGTATAATGGGCGCCTCTCAGCTGCAGATCCTGGCCTACGCAAGTGCATCCTACCAGCTTAAATCCTTTTGCCCCCGCTTTTCTTGCTTTCTCCTTCACGTCTTCATCCGTAAGGCGGTTCTGCAAAAAGGTAAACATGGAATGCTGGTGGCCAGTGATCATGATATTGATGTAATCCGGGTCGATCACACGGAGCCCTACAGGGGCCTGTCGAATCTCCGGCTCACCAAGAACCACGTCATTCAGCAGATTGGTCAGCACCAGACCGTATATTCCGGTGGAGATTCCCAACTTTAAACAGTCAAGAAGCATGTTGACCGGATCGGAATTTAAGTTGGTAGAGCATTTTACCACACCGTGGAACACTTCCGACTTTGCCCCGCCTGGAAGAATTCCCAATTCCTTCCATCTCTCATATCTGGGTCCATAAGCCAGCTTCTCGGTCAGTTCCATCTTCTCATATTCCGGCAGGTACAGATCTTTAAGTACAGCATCCGCCACAGCCTCTGCACGCTTATGTACATCTGTTTCCTCAATCCCGAAGATGGCAGCCAGACGGTTTAAGGTATTCACTCCTTTGATTTCTCCCCTAGCCCTGGCTGTGTTTCTTACATTGAGGGCTGTGTTTTCCACCACATGGATATAACAACCAGAGCCGGAAGCCACTGCGCGGAGAAGATTCCTGACTACAATGGTATCTGCATTGGCTCCGCAGATTCCTCTTGGTGCCTCTGGAGTGATGCGGCACGGTCCGTTGGAACACAGGCGGCAACAGACTCCCTGCAGGCCAAAGGCGCACTTGGTACTCTGGCCTTCCACCCTGTGGTGGGATGTCTCCATGGAGAGCCCTGCGATGTATTCCTCCAAAGGCTTGTCAGCGCTTTTACAGGTGTTGCATCCATAACATTGATTCATATGTCATACCTCCTTTATGAATTGTATTAATGTACACTTTTCTTTGACACTCCAGTCTCCACAGCCTTCCTGGCCACGGCATCGGCCACGGCCTTGGCCACACGCTCATCGAATGCGCCGGGAATGATGTAATCCTCAGCCAGTTCTTCCTCCGGAATAATCCCTGCGATAGCGTACACCGCGGCAATCTTCATCTCCTCCGTGATATCCCTGGCCCTTGCATCCAATGCGCCTCTGAAGATTCCCGGGAAAACCAGCACGTTATTGATCTGGTTGGGGAAATCAGAACGTCCGGTGGCAACTACCCTGGCACCACCCCGCTTCGCCTCATCTGGCATAATCTCCGGTGTGGGATTGGCCATAGCAAACACAATGGCATCCTCCGCCATGGTACTCACCATCTCGGCCGTAACCACGCCTGGCGCAGACACGCCGATAAACACGTCTCGTCCCTTCAAGGCATCAGCCAAGATACCATGAAGTCCTTCCTTGTTGGTACACTGGGCCATCTGTGCCTGAGCCGGATTCATCCATTCCTCTCCGGGAGCCAGAATCCCCATCTTATCCACCAGGATCACATCCCCCACTCCGATCTCCTGCATCAGACGGCAGATGGAGATGCCTGCTGAGCCTGCCCCGTTGATCACAGCCTTAACCTGGCTTATCTCCTTTCCCACCAGCCGTAAAGCTCCTACCAGCCCGGCACAGACAACAATGGCAGTCCCATGCTGGTCATCATGGAATACCGGGATATCCAGTTCTTCCTTCAGCCGCCTCTCGATCTCAAAACACCGCGGAGCTGAGATATCTTCCAGGTTGATTCCGCCGAAAGTAGGGGCCAGCCGCTTCACTGTCTCTATAATCTCCTCTGTATCCTTGGTATCCAGACAGATTGGAAATGCGTCAATCCCTGCAAATTCCTTAAACAGAATGGATTTTCCCTCCATCACAGGCATGGCGGCCTCCGGCCCGATATCCCCCAGCCCTAAGACCGCTGTTCCATCTGACACCACTGCCACCAGATTTCCCTTTGCCGTATAGCGGTATACCTCCTCCTTATTGTCACGGATCTTCCGGCAAGGTTCCGCCACTCCCGGCGTATAGGCAGTGCTTAAATCATCTCTGTTCTTTACAGGCACTTTAGAAACAACCTGAATCTTTCCTTTGTTCTTCTCATGCATCTCAAGAGCCAATTTGTTGTAATCCATCGCTTGATTCCTCTCCTTATCTTACTTTAATGGTGTCAGGGCCAAATATTTTTTGCCCTCTATGATATCACGAATTGCTTTGCACTACACGCTGTCACGATACACTCAGTATATCATCATACCATCTTTATTCCAACCACCAATTATCAAAAAAGGCTACAAAAAAGGCAGATTAAATGCCTTCAATGAATCATTTAATCTGCCTGAATGACAGGTCACATATACTACTTATTCTCCAAACACTGCAATGTAATCCTTTTTAAACTTCTCGATTCCCTGATCCGTCAGGGGGTGTTTCGTCATCTGCATCAACACCTTGTAAGGAACCGTGGCAATGTCGGCGCCAGCCTTTGCACAGTCGATCACATGAATGGCATGGCGCACGCTGGCTGCAATAATCTGGGTGTCAATATCATGGATAGCAAAGATCTGGGCGATATCCTCAATCAGATCGATTCCTGGCATGGAGATATCATCCAGTCTTCCCAAGAACGGGGAAACATAGGTAGCCCCTGCCCTTGCGGCCAGAAGAGCCTGTGCGGAGGTAAACACCAGAGTCACATTGGTCTTGATTCCCTCCGCAGCCACCACCTTCACTGCCTTCAAGCCTTCGCTGGTCATAGGAATCTTCACAACCATGTTGGGATGGATCTTGGCGATCTCCCTTGCCTCTTTAATCATGGTCTCTGCGTCTGTGGTAGTCGCTTTTACCTCGCCGCTGATGGGCCCGTCCACAATGGAAGCGATCTCTGCGATCACCTGGTTAAAATCCCTTCCTTCCTTTGCGATCAAAGAAGGATTGGTGGTAACACCACAGATGATCCCCATCTCATTGGCTTCCCTGATCTCATCTACATTGGCTGTATCAATAAAAAATCTCATGGTTCTTCTCCTTTTATTATCCATTCTGTGTCTGCCGGTAAGCCGGGCATCCTCCTGCTACCGTCAGACACAATGGTATTCTTTGTCCTCTCAAAAAGGCCTTTTTTACAGCCCCTTCACAACCTCCACCACATGGTCAACTGTAAATCCAAAGTGGTCGAACAGCTTCGCATAAGGGCCGCTGGCTCCAAAGCCTTTCATAGTCACACAGGCTCCGTCTAATCCTACATACCTGCCCCATCCGAAGTCACTGAGAGCCTCGATAGCCACACGCTTTCTCACTGCCTTTGGAAGCACAGATTCCTTATACACATCACTTTGCTCCTCAAACAAATCCATACATGGCATGGACACAACCCGCACCTTCTGTCCCTCTGCCTCCAGCACTTCCTTGGACTTCACAGCCAGTTCCACCTCGGAGCCGCTGGCAATCAGGATCACATCTGGTGTTCCGTTACAGTCATCGATCACATAGCCACCTTTTAAGGCTTCCTTGCTGCTTCCGGCCATAGGTGCCAGATTCTGCCTGGTAAGAACCAGTGCCGTAGGAGCATCCTCAGAAGTCATAGCGCTGTACCAGGCTGCCGCTGTCTCCACTGCATCACAGGGACGGAACACATGGAAATTGGGAAGGGCACGAAGCATAGCCATCTGCTCGATCGGCTCATGGGTAGGCCCATCCTCCCCCACACCGATGCTGTCATGGGTAAACACAAAGGTGAGAGGCAACTTCATAAGGGCGGAAAGCCTTGCCATAGGCTTGGTGTAGTCGCTAAACACAAAGAAGGTTGCCACATAAGCCTTCAGGCCGCCATGAAGCATGAGGCCGTTTCCGATGGCGGACATCGCCTGTTCCCTGACACCGAAATGAAGGTTCCTTCCCTCCGGCGTTGCCTTGGAGAAATCCCCAGCTCCTGCCATATTCGTCTTGTTGGATGGCGCCAGATCCGCAGAACCGCCAAACAGGTTGGGCAGCTTATCCTTCATATAGTTAAGCGTCTTACCGGAAAGATTCCTGGTAGCCTCCGGCTTCTCGGACTGTTTCCAGAATTCTTCATCCTCCCACAGACATTCTGCAGCCTTGGGATCATGATACTGATTCCAAAGGGCCTCCATCTGAGGATATTCCTGGCAATAAGCGGCAAACATCACATTCCAGGCAGCCTCTGCCTCTGCCTTTTTAGCACTTAGTTCCCTGTAATGGGCATACACCTCTTCCGGAACATAGAAAGGCTCCTGTGACGGCCACTCCAAAAATTCCTTCATAGCCTTTATATTGTCTTCTCCCAATGGCTCTCCGTGAGCGCTGGCCTTGCCCTGCTTTGCCGGACATCCGTACCCGATCTGGGTCTTTATGGTGATAAAAGACGGTCTGGCAAGATCTGCCTTGGCCTCCTCAATCGCTGCACCGATGGCTGACAGGTCATTACCGTCCTCCACCATCAGAGTCTGGAAGCCGAATGCCTCCATCCTCTTCTGTACATTTTCCGTAAATGCAATGTCTGTGCTTCCTTCAATGGAAATGGCATTGGAGTCATAAAGCACGATCAGTTTTCC
>JAETTS010000229.1 GCA_021769025.1 Enterocloster bolteae | reverse complement strand
GTATACCCCGTCGATCTTTACTCCCCTCTTGGCAATCATATACCCTGCCACCGGGCTGTCAATCCCTCCGGACAGAAGAAGCATGGCCTTCCCATTGGTTCCGATAGGCATCCCACCTGGCCCTGGGATCATCTCTGAGTATATATTCACCAGGTTTCGTACCTCCACCTTCAAAAGCACCTGGGGGTGATGTACGTCCACCTTCATCTCCGGAAACGCCTCCAGGAGCACCTCGCCCAGATCCCGGTTCATCTGCTCTGATGAGACTGGATAATTTTTATCCGCTCTTCGGGAGTCCACTTTAAATGTCACATGCTTATCTTTATAAACCCGGTCCACATAGGAAATTACCTGCTCTTTCAACTGCTCAAATTCCTTTTCCTGAATCTGCAGCATGGGGCATATCCATGCAATTCCAAACACCCGCTTCAGCGCCTCAATCGCCTCGTCATAATCGTATTCTCCCTTGGCATCCACATAGATTCTTCCTGTTTCCTTAGACACAGAAAAGGTTCCTTCCACCTCTTTTAATACGTGGCGGATCTGTTTCATCAGGGCATCCTCAAACAGATATCGGTTCTTCCCTTTGGTCCCAATCTCCGCATATTTAATTAGAAATGATTGATATAACATACGTTCCTCCATTCTATATCCAGAGCGATCTCAAAACTCTTTTGTACCTCTATCCTACCCTCTCCTGTATCTGCGAAACACGGGAAGCAGTTCCTTCAACGCTTCCACCCCATAATCAATCTCTTCCATAGTGTTAAACATCCCGAAACTAAAACGTATTGTAGCATCTAAAAGATCCTGCCTTACACCGATTCCCTTTAATGTGCCGCTAACCCCCGGATGAGTGGAAGAACAGGCAGAACCAGATGACACATAGATGCCCCGCTCCTCCAGTCCGTGAAGAAGTACCTCGCTTCGCACACCCTCAAAGCTGGCGCTGACAATCTGAGGGGCGCTCTCTCTCCCTGGCTGGCTGTTGATAAAAACCCCGTCCAATTCTTTCAGCCTGTCTATCATGTAATCCTTTAATTCATACAGACGATCCATCTTCTCCTGGTGGTCTGTATAGATTTCCTTTGCCGCCACTCCCATCCCTGCCACTCCTGGCACATTTTCCGTACCGGAGCGCAGCCCTTTCTGCTGTCCGCCGCCATAAATCAATGGTTTTATCTTTACCTTCTCGCCGATATACAGAAATCCAACTCCTTTAGGGCCATGAATCTTATGCCCGCTGACACTTAAAAGATCAATCCCCTGCCGTTTCGGACAGATCCGGAATTTCCCATAGGCCTGGATAGCATCTACATGGAACAACGTGTCCGGATTCTTCTTTTTTATCACCCTGGAGATCTCCTCCACTGGCTCCACAGCTCCTACCTCATTATTCACATACATGACAGATACCAGAATCGTATCTGGCCGGATGGCCTGTTCCAACTCAGTCAGGCTGATGTGCCCTTTATGATCCACCGGAAGGTAGGTAACTTCAAATCCCTGCTCCTGTAAATATCCCAGAGGATTATACACAGACGCATGCTCAATGCTCCTAGTTATGATGTGGTTGCCAGCTCTGCGGTATGCCTGGGCCGTGCCGATCACTGCCATAGTGTTGGACTCGGAGCCGCCGGATGAAAACAGAATCTCCTTATCCTGTGCCTTTAAGGTTTTTGCAATGATGCCTCTGGCCTCCTTTATATAGTTCTCCGCGTCCACCCCTTTTTGGTGCTTGGCCGACGGGTTCCCATAATCTTCCGTCATGGCCTTTACTACCATGTCTTTTACACTGTCAAACACTTTCGTGGTTGCAGCGTTATCAAAATATGCTTCCATGATGCTTTTCTCTCCTTTAAGCATGATCGTCTTCTTGCAGTGTCTCCAGATGGTACATAAGAACAGACAACATTGCCATACCAGCAGTTTCTGTCCGCAGAATCCGCTTTCCCAGACTAACCGGGCAAAAGCCTGCTGCCATCGCCTGTTCCACTTCCGTTTCCTCAAATCCACCTTCCGGGCCAATAAAAATCCCTATGCTCATCCCAGGCTTCACCTGTTCCACCTGTTCTCTCGTCGAATCCATTCCCCGGGTATTCTCATAGGGAATCAGTTTTATGTCAAAATCCGCTCCATATTCCAAAGCCTCTTTCACACTCATCACACGGTTTACCTGTGGAATCGCGCTGCGCTTTGATTGCTTTGCCCCGCTTTCTGCGATGCTGTTCCAGCGCTTCCTTTTGGCTTCTTCTTTTCTGGAATCCAATTTTACCACTGAACGAGCCGTCGCAACCGGAATGATCTCATAGGCTCCCAACTCTACCGCCTTCTGAATGATCCACTCCATTTTCTCCTGTTTGGGCAACCCCTGAAACAGATACAGCCTGGCCGGAAGTTCCTTCCCGTCCTTATCCACCTCCAGGATCTCAGCCAAAACCGCCTCTGGCCGGATCTCCAGAATCCGACAGTGATAGTCTGTCCCCTGACCGTCGCTGACCAGAAGTTCTTCTTTGCACTTCATACGCAATACATTTTTTATATGATTGACATCCGGGCCGACGATCAGGATCTTCTTCTCATCGATCTGATTCTGAGGTACAAAAAAATGGTGCATGCCTTATCTCCGTTTCCTGGCTGTTATGGATACCCACTCCCCCTGGGAAGTTGTCTCAATGATCTCCAAATCCTGGTTCTGACCCAATGCCTCCTTCACAGCCCCTTCCTTTTTATCAAGAATTCCGGACATGATGAAGATCCCGCCTTCCTTCAGATGCATTGGTATCTCCTTCTGAAGAAGGATAATCACATCAGCCAGAATATTGGCCACTGCAATATCATAGCATTCATACCCGGCCCTGTCCTTCACCTGAATATCATCTATGATATTTCCCTTCAACACCTGGAAACGGTCGCTTCCAATCCCATTGGCTTCCAGGTTCTCTCCTACAGCTGTAATGGCATTCTCATCCAGATCTGTCCCCAATACGTTCCCCGCGCCTAATTTAATGGCTGTAATTCCCAATATTCCGCTTCCCGTACCCACGTCAAGCACCTGTGCCCCATCTGTCATATATTTACGCAGCTGGCGGATACAAAGCTGAGTCGTCTCATGCTGTCCGGTTCCAAAGGCTGTCCCAGGGTCAATCTGAATCAACAGCTTGTCCCTGTCCCCTTCTGGGACTGCCTCCCAGGTAGGCTTTATCAGGATATCCTCCACCGTAAATGGTTTAAAATATTGCTTCCAATTATTGATCCAATCCTTGTCTTCCGTCTCCGACGTGGTGATCGTTCTCTGGCCCACATCCACAAAATTGCTTAATTCATCCAGCCCTTTATCAATCTCCCTTAGGATCCCCTCCTCTTTGGAAAGGTCTTCCAGATAAAAGCTGACCCTGGCTACTCCGTCATCTGGCGGCAGTTCTGGCAATATATCAATAAACATTCCCTTTGTCTCGTACTCTGTCAGAGGAATGTTGTCTTCAATCTCAATCCCTTCAATGCCGATTTCATCAAACAAATTACTGATCAGATCAACAGCCTGGGTTGTGGTGGTCAGTGTAAACTTTTTCCATTTCATGGAGGTTCCTCCTACTTTTATATATTAACACTATGTGTCCCTTTACGATATCTGCTATGTCGTCAGAACAATTCCCGTTGCGGGGTTTCGTCTCACAAACGGTTTCTCTTTTTACGAGGTAACCGCATATGGCGCAACCCGTCGCCTGTTAAGTATGGTCTATCATAGCACATATTTTAGATTTCTACAATTATTCTGTAAAAATATGGTTTTTAATCTTTTTTGCAATAAAAATGCATTCCTACGCATTATTCTATTGAACGGATGAGAAATACCCGTCCTGCCAGCAGCCTCCGGGTTGCCGAACCAATGCCGTAATTTTAGGTATCATCTTATGCGGCAGTCTATTCACAAGAAACCCTACAACTATTTTTTACAGTATTGCAAACACATATTTAAGACATAACAAGCTAAAAGAAACCGAAAACCGAAAATTCCGATTTGCATTACGAAGTTACAACCTCAATCACAAGCATACAAAAGAGTAATCTGTTATTATAGAGAAAAGTACAAAAGAATCCTTAATGTACTGTCAAAGAAAAGTCATCTCAATGTACAAAAGAACAATGGCAGGACGGAAGAATGCGTCGGCTACCGGGAAACCGGTCCGACGCATTTTTCATTGCATCATACCTTTGATGCCGTTTAAAAGGTATCTGGCTTTCCTTATTTTTTCATGATTCTGTCTACCGCTTCGATCACCGCACCCCGAAATCCATTCTGTTCCAAAGCTGCGACTCCGACTATGGTTGTTCCCCCCGGCGAACAAACTGCGTCCTTCATCACTCCCGGATGCTCCTTCACAGCCCGCTGCAGTTTTCCGGTTCCTGCGATCATCTGGCTGGACAGTCCATAAGCCAATTCCCTTGGAAGTCCATGAAGAACCGCCGCATCCGCCAATGCCTCAAGAAACATAGCTGCAAATGCCGGCCCGCATCCGCTGATGGTTCCGGCAATCCCAAACTGCTTCGTGTCCACCAGCTGTATCATGCCAATCGGTGCAAACAATTCCTTAAAGATCCTATATTCCTCATCCGTTAAGGAATGGGTCTTTTCGCACACGAAAATCCCCTCTCCCACCAATACCGGGGTGTTGGGCAGCGTACTGATATGATGGGTACCAGGAATCAACATCTCCTCATACGTTTCAAACAGCCATCCAGCCGCAACCGAAACTACGATTTTATCTTTCAAAATATCCTTCACCGGCCCCAGCACTTCCTGGATCATATAAGGCTTTACCGCCACCACAACCAGATCTGCCATCTCAGCCACTTCTCTGGCATCCCTGCATGGCCTGATTCCCAGACTGCCGGCATTCTGGCACAGCTTTTCCCAATTTTTTGCACAGGCACAGATCTGTTTGGGCAGAAGAACCTCCTTAAAAAGCAGCCCCTTTGCCATAGCCTGCGCCATATTGCCAAACCCGATAAATCCTACGGTTATACCTGTATTCA
>JAETTS010000228.1 GCA_021769025.1 Enterocloster bolteae | reverse complement strand
TGAAAGCCACCAAAAGCCCAAAGAAAAAGCTTAAGAAAAACCCGGTGCTGGTGACCCGCTCCGCCTCCTTCTGCTGCTTGGCCCCCAGAAACCTGGACATCAGGCTGGATGCCCCTGTTCCCACTAAAAACCCAAGGGCATTGAGGATCATAGGAATGGAAAACACCACCCCTACTGCTCCCGTAGCGCTGGTGCCAAGCCTGCCAACAAAAAATGTATCCGCCAGATTATACACGCTGGTAATCAGCATCGTCACAATACTGGGCAGCGCCAGGGACAGGATAAGCCCTGCCACCGGCGCAGTCGTCATCTTCTCATACTGGTCCTGTTCCCCTTTATGAACCCCTTCCATCACACAGCCATCTCCCTCTTCTATGGTATCATGTTCCCAAAAACCTCTCCCGCTATTCACCGAAGAGCAGGTATTCATCTACCATAACTATACCAGAAACTTCCCAATTAGTCCAGTTCCTTAAGCCCTGTATAGAGCTCATAATACCGCCCCTTCATAGCAAGCAATTCCTCATGGTCTCCCCGCTCCATGATCCGCCCGTTCTCCAGCACCATAATGGCATTGGCATTGCGCACAGTGGACAGCCGGTGGGCGATGACAAACGTGGTCCGGTTGGCCATCAGACGGTCCATACCATGCTCAATATGCTTCTCCGTTCTGGTATCCACTGAACTGGTGGCCTCATCCAGAATCAGGATCGGTGCCTTTGAAACAGCTGCCCTGGCAATATTCAGAAGCTGCCTCTGACCCTGGCTCAAATTAGCGCCGTCGCCCTCCAGCATGGTATCATACCCCTTAGGCAGACGCATGATAAACGAATGGGCAGAAGCCGTCTTCGCCGCCTGAACTACCTCTTCATCTGTGGCATCCAGCCTTCCGTACCGAATATTCTCCCTTACGGTTCCCGTAAACAGATGGGTATCCTGAAGTACCATGGCAATATTCTGTCTTAAGTTATTCCGCTTCATGTGCCGGATATCCACCCCGTCTATGGTGATAGAACCAGAGTCAATATCGTAAAACCGGTTTAACAGGTTGGTGATCGTCGTCTTGCCGGCACCGGTAGAGCCTACAAATGCAATCTTCTGTCCCGGTTTAGCATAAAGGCTGATGTCACTGAGGATCGTCTTATCCGGATTGTACCCGAAGGTCACATGATCCAACACCACATGCCCCTCCATAGGACTTAACTCCACCCCATCCCAATCATCCTCTGGCTCCGGCTTCTCATCCATCACTGCAAACACCCGCTCCGCTCCCGCTAACGCCGAGAATACATTGCTGATCTGCATGGAAATCTCATTGATAGGGCGAGAAAATTGACGGGAAAAATTCAAGAACACGGTAAGCCCGCCTACGTCAAAATTCTTAAAAATGCAAAGCAGGCCTCCGATACATGCCGTCAAAGAGTAATTCACCTGACTTAAATTTCCCATCACCGGCCCCATGATTCCACCAAAAAACTGCGCCCTGATCTGATTGTCCCTTAAATCCTTATTTAAGATATCAAACTCTTCCTTGGCTATGTCCTCATGGCAGAATACCTTCACCACCTTCTGCCCTGTGATGGTCTCCTCCACATAGCCGTTGACCGCTCCAAGGGAAGTCTGCTGGGCAGAGAAATATTTCTGGCTTCTCCTTGCTACGGCACCTCCGGCCTTCATCATAAGAGGAATCATGAGAACCGTCACAAGGGTTAGGTAAATGTTGGTATAGATCATCAAAAGTAAGGTTCCAATGATGCTTAATGCTCCGGAAAACAGCTGCACCAGGGTATTGGAAAGCATCTGCCCCACTGTATCTACGTCATTGGTATACCGGCTCATCAGGTCGCCGTTGTTGGTGGTGTCGTAAAACCGTACTGGAAGTTCCTGCATCTTGTTAAACAGATCAATCCGGATCTTAAACAATGCGTTCTGGGCCACGGTTAACATCACCTTTGCCTGGGCATAATTGGCCACTACACCGGCTCCATAGACCGCCGCCAGAACCATCAGCGCTTTTGCCAGCCCTGCTATATCCCCTCTGCTTCCGTCTACGGGTGCAATATAGGTGTTGATGATCGGCCGCAACATATAAGAACCAGCCAGGGAAGCCAGCGTATTGACGATCACACAGAAAAATGCCAGCGCCATCTTAGGCTTATCTTCATTCAGGTACGACAGCAGCCTTTTTACTGTTGCCTTGCTGTTTTTCGGACTTCCCTTGCCCATGGAAGCCGCCCTTCTGCCTGGGCCTCCTGGACCTCCCATAGGCCCCCTCTTTGGCGCTGCCACTGCTCTTGCATATCTTCGCTTCAGGCTTTCCACCCGTTTCTGATTTCCCGCTATTTTCTGGCCTTCCAATCCTTTCTGGCTTTCCGCCTCCTTCCGGCCTTCCAATTCTTTCTGGCTTTCCGCCTCCTTCCGGCCTCCCATTGCCTTCTGGCTTTCCGTCTCCTTCCACCCTTCCGGGCCTTTCAAGTTCTCTATCCGTTTTTTGTCGCTCATGCACCTGCCTCCTTCTCACGATCCCGCTGCGAATAGTAGATTTCCTGGTAAGCCTCACAATCCTTTAGCAGTTCCTCATGGTTCCCTATGCCAATCACCCTTCCTTCATCAAGAACCAAAATCTTGTCAGCTTCCTCCACAGAACCGATTCGCTGGGCGATAATGATCTTCGTCGTATCTTTCAAGGTAGTCCGGAAGCATTCCCGTATCTTGGCTTCCGTAGCTGTATCTACTGCACTGGTACTGTCATCCAGAATCAGGATCTTCGGCTTTTTCAAAAGAGCCCTGGCAATACACAGCCTCTGCTTCTGCCCTCCAGACACATTGACACCTCCCTGTCCCAAATCCGTATCATACCCGTTGGTAAAGGATGTGACGAATCCATCTGCCTGGGCGCTTCCTGCCGCTGCCCGAATCTCCTCCATCGAAGCCCCTTCGTCTCCCCAGCGCAGATTCTCCTCAATCGTACCCGAAAACAGTTCATTCTTCTGAAGAACCATGCCTACGCCATTTCTCAGATTCTTCAGGGAATACTCCCTCACGTCCACATCATCCACCAGCACCTGCCCCTCCAGGGCATCATACAACCGGGGAATCATCTGCACCAGCGTCGTCTTGCCACTTCCTGTAGCGCCGATGATTCCCAACACCTGGCCTGGCTCCGCCGTAAAGTTTACATGCTCCAGAACTTTCTCTCCGGCGCCCTTTGAGTAGCTGAAACCAACATCCCGAAACTCCACCTTCCCATGCTTCACCAGAAGATCCTTCCGGTTTGCTTTCTCATCAGACAAGTCAATCTCCGTATCCATCACCTCGTTGATACGCTTGATAGAAGCCATAGCCCTGGAACTCTGTAAAAGTACCATGGAAAGCATCATCAGAGACATCAGGATCTGCACGATATATGTGGTAAATGCCGTTAAGTCTCCCACCTGCATATTTCCTGCAATAATGATATTTCCTCCATACCACACGACTGCCAGCGTGGTGATGTTCATGGCCAGCGTCATCACAGGCATCGTTGTGATCACCACCTTCATCGCCTGGAGGCTTTTGTCTTTCAAATCCTGATTCATATCTGTAAACTTCTTCTTCTCAAAATCCTCCCTCACAAAAGACTTAATAACCCGGACATTGGTTAAATTCTCCTGAATGCCTGAGTTTAACCGGTCAATCGTCTTTTGCATCACCGTAAACCTGGGAAATGCGATCCTTAAAATGATGCCGATGGACACCGCCAGAAATGGAATCACCACCAGGATCACAAGCGCCAGCCTGGCATTCATGAGAAACGCCATAATCAGTGCCCCGATTAACATTCCCGGTGCCCGAAACATCATCCGAAGCCCCATCATGGTCACATTCTGTACCTGTTGGATATCATTGGTTAAACGGGTTACCAGGGAACCGGTGCTGTACTGGTCAATATTTTTAAACGAAAATTCCTGAACCTTGGCGAACAGATCTCCTCGCAGGTCGCTGGTAAAGCAGATAGATGCCTTGGAAGAAAAATAAGCCCCTCCAACTCCTCCAATGGCCATAATAGCTGCTGTCAGTACCATAACAAGCCCTACACGGATAATGTAGCCTGTATCACGGCTTGCCACGCCGTTGTTGATGATCAGGGACATCAGCTTCGGCAGCATGATCTCTCCAAACACTTCCGTCAGCATCAGCAGCGGCCCAAGGATAAAAGCTGTCAAATATGGTTTTATATATGCTCCATAACGTCTCAATTGCAACTCCTCCCTTCCCCGCGGGATTCTTCCCGCTCTTTCTCTTTTCTCTGTCCGTACTCCTCCAGGTTACTATAGATTTTGTCCAGAATCGCCTCCAAAATCTGATATTCCTCTTCCGAAAGCCCGGCAAACATCGCCTCATCAACCTCTGTAAAAATCTGATGGCTCTTTTCCACGATCTCCTGGCCTTTCTGTGTGATGCAGATCTGGTTATACCGGTTATCTTTCTCGTCCACCAGACGCTTGATATAGCCGCCTTTCTCCAACTTTTTTAAGGATACCGCAATGGTTGCCGTAGAAACCTCGTTCCTATCTGCCAACTCCTTCTGGGAAATATTGGGGTTGTGAGAAATCGTCATCAGGATTTTGTGCTGGCTTCGGTACACACCAGTAGTGCTTAGCATTCTCTCCATAACTGCCCTATGATGTCTCGAGATCCGCATATATTTGTCAAGCAGCCTCATCTCCAACGTCATTTCGTTTCTGTGATTCCCGTTATTCACATGCGTTTACCTCCTTCACCAATTTGTTTGTTAGCTAATTATTAGTCAATTTATCATTACATAGTTTACAATTAGATAGTTTATAATTAGATGGCTTATAGTTAGCTAGTTAATCGATAAATAGTATTATAATACAATATGGTGTAAAATGCAACTACTTTGTATACAAAAAATATTTAATTTTCTTTCCTCTTTCTTTTGATTTTCTTAATTTATCGTTTATCAATAAAATTATATTGATATTTAATATACTCTATGCTATAGTTCCCATACAAGGATAATTAACAGCCTATTT
>JAETTS010000227.1 GCA_021769025.1 Enterocloster bolteae | reverse complement strand
CGGAAACGTAGATTATTTTATCAATGATACGACTTATCACTTAAGTCCTGGCGACTTAACCTTCATCCGCCCCAATGATATCCACGGCTATTTTGTCCACGATGATTCTCCTTATGAGAGGATGCCGGTACATATCAACGAAACTTACATCTCCAGCCTGTCTACCAGCCAGACAGATCTGCTGACTTGCTTTTCCGTATCAACCTCCTCTCCTTTTCATCTGAGTAAGGATCAGATCGCACAGTTTGAATATTGCGTGGATTCCTCCATACGCGCCATCAAGGAAAATGTCTTTGGGTGTGACGTATGGATTCGCTCCATGCTGTCTGTCATCTTGCTGCTGGCCAACTCTGCCCAGCAGCAAAATGACCTGGGAGTCAACGATATCCTGCCTAAACTTGTACAGGATACCATATCCTATATCAATGCTAATTTCTCCAACCCCATTTCCATACAGGGAATTGCCGACTATCTAAATATCAGCCGTTCCCGGCTGTGCCACGTATTTAAAGAATTTATGGGGATTTCTCTCTGGAATTATGTTATCATCCGCCGGATTCAGCACGCTCAGGTTCTACTAAAACAGGGCGCATCCATCACAACCACCTGTTTTGAGTGTGGTTTTCAGAATTACGCCCATTTTATAAAAGTATTTACAAAATTTACCGGAAGCTCGCCAGGAAAATATGTGAAAGATTCCCAGGCAGGCCAGCGGGATGACTCTACCCCCAACAACCCCCCCGTACAGCAAATTTCCTAGAACGGATCTTAAACGTTTCTTTACGGCTGGCCTGGATTCCCAGGCGGCTGCAGGGGCGGCTGCTTTCCCTTAAGGCCTTCTCCCCCAGGGCTAGAGACACTAAACTTCGCAGCGGGAGATCTAAGAGCGCTTAAGTTCTTCCCGAAAGGCCTTAAGAGCCTCCTCCATGGCTTCACGCCCTGGAGCTCCTTTCGTAATCCGTTTCTCCACACAGGTTTTCATGCTGATAGCCTGGTAGATATCTTCCTGGAATACCGGATTGATTGCCTGAAACTCTTCCAGAGTCAGATCATCCAATGCTTTGTTATGTTCGATACCATATAAAACCAGCTGCCCTACAATTCCATGGGCATCCCGGAAGGCAACTCCGTGATTCACCAGATAGTCCGCCGCATCGGTGGCGTTGGTAAAGCCGTTTCTGGCACTTTTCTCCATTACGTCCTTTCGGAAGGTCATGGTGGAAATCATGCCTGTAAACAAAGCCAGGCATCCTTTTACCGTATCAATGGCATCAAAGGTAAGCTCTTTGTCCTCCTGAATGTCCTTATTGTAGGCCAGAGGAAGCCCCTTCATAGTTGTCAGCATGGAGAACAGTGCCCCATACACCCGTCCGGTCTTCCCGCGAACCAGTTCTGCAATATCCGGATTTTTCTTCTGGGGCATAATGCTGCTTCCGGTGCTGTATGCATCGTCAATCTCCACAAACCCATACTCATTGCTGTTCCAGATGATGATCTCCTCGCTGAACCTGCTTAAATGCATGGCGATCAGGGACAAAGCACTTAGCATCTCTATGATATAGTCTCTGTCTGACACAGAATCCATGCTGTTGAGGGTAGGTCCATAGAATCCCAGAAGCTGCGCCGTATAGGCTCTGTCCAGGGGATATGTGGTCCCTGCCAGCGCTCCGGCCCCCAGAGGGCAATAATTCATACGCTCAAGGGTATCTCGAAGCCGCTGCCGGTCTCTTCGGAACATCTCAAAATATGCGCCCACATGATGAGCCAGGGTTACTGGCTGGGCCTTCTGCAAATGAGTAAATCCTGGCATATACGTATCCAGATGGTTTTCCATGATGTTCAGAAGCCGTTCCATCAGTGTTTTCGTAAGTCCGTCGATTTCCTTCAATTCGTCCCTGCAGTACAGCCTCATGTCAAGAGCTACCTGGTCATTCCTGCTGCGGCCAGTGTGAAGCTTCTTCCCTGGTTCGCCGATCCGTTCTATCAGATTAGCTTCTACAAATGAATGAATATCCTCATGTTCTTCTGTAAACTCCAGCCTGCCAGACTCAATGTCTTCCAAAATCCCATGTAGGCCTTTCAAGATTTCTTCCTTGTCCTCTTGTGAGACAATCCCCTGTTTCGCCAGCATGGTCACATGGGCCACACTTCCTTCGATATCCTGACGGTAAAATTTCCGGTCGAAAGACAAAGATTCATTAAAATTATGAACCAACTGATTTTCTTCTTTCGTAAAACGTCCGCCCCACAGTTTCATTGATCAATTTCCTCCTGTTCGATTTCCCTGTTATCCAAATCCATACTTTCCTCATCCTCCATGCTTCCTTGCAGCAATTCTGATGAATGCATGCCAGGCTGTTCAGCCCCTTCACCAGGCATTCCTGCGCCAATGTGCAGCGCCTTTTTGCATACCATAATCAGCAGAAGAAGCAACACGCTTCCCAGTGTGATCCAGATTCCCATTCGGAATCCCTCCGGCTCATATGAGAAGCTTATGGTGTGAACACCTTCTGTCAGTTCCACACCTATAAACGTGTCAAATAGTTTGCGGACCGGCTGTATCTTTCCATCTACCGTTACCGTCCAGCCTGCATCGTAGGGAATGCTGGTAAAGAGGGTTCCCGCCTTTTCTGCTGTCACTTCACCCTCCAGCAAGGTGTCGGTCCAATTGGTCACCTCAAGGGGATACCGATTCAGAATCTCATAGACGGAGTGAAGGGCATCAAAGTCAAATCGGTATGCCCTGGCTCTCAAGTCCAGTTCCTCATTCTTTCCTGTCAGCATGATGGGTTCCCCTGCCTGGCACCACCCCAGTTCCAGAAAGAATCCCCTGTTTATGTTCTTGAAGGTCTCCGTATCCTCCCCTCGCTTAACTTCTACCTCCTCCACTGTCCTGTTGCCGACATACACATAGTAGTCTCCTGAGACCTGGGGAGTGAACCGGAATTTGTTGGCCTGGCCGTCGCTGTCTGCCTCTATGAGAACCTGAGCCGCCCCGATGACATCGCACAAGTTATTCTGCACCAAGGCCGGATTCCCCAGATCCCGCATCCAGACAGCTTCCAGATCCGGATCCACCATGAATCCTACTGGCAGTGTATCGTGGCGCATGTAAAGCCAGGTTTCTCCCTTTTTCTCGATTAACATCAGATTGGGAATCTCTGTCTGTTCCTGGGAATACAGACCATACTTAACGGAGAACAAAGAATCTATAAGCGGCGTGCTTCCGGTAATGCTGTATGCATTGGTATTGCCCTCACATCCCACCTCTTTAAAAAACGCGGTCAGTCTGCTGTTGGCCGTAGAGGAAAACAGAGATACTGTAGGGAAATTCATCCACGCCCCATCATTTTTCGTCTTCCTGGTCACCTTCTCAATCCGGAAAAAGGTATTGGCTGGCAAAAGCGTATCTACCAGCTGTCTCACATCCTGATTGTCTTTTATATAGCTGCTTCTGCTGGTGGTGGTGACGCTGGTGACCGTAGTATTGACCGCCGCCTCCACAGATACTACTGCCAGGGACAGAATCATCAGGATTCCATAAGGTTTCTTTCTATATTTATACAGGTAGATCAGACCGGCATAGATTGCCAGGAACAGGATTGCCACATAATACACATAAAACGAAAAATGCTCCTGCTCCACCAGCTTCTCGGCCAAAATGACAAATGCCGTACTGCCCCAGAAGGCGATGGCCACCTGTTTCCACGGAATCTCACTCAGATGGCTGTAAGCCCGATAGCAGATTACCAGCATAAGGAAAATGTAGATAAACGACTGCCGGCAGGGAAGGCTGTTGGGAAAATGAAATCCATGCCATACAAAATTCAACGTGTTTACCGAAAAACTGGCAAAAAACATAAGGAGAAGCCCGCAGTAAACCACCTTTTCCTTCAGTGCTATACGTTTACAGCCCAGATACAGTAAAAAAAGCATCAGAACCGCCACACCGCAGTAGATATTAGGCCAATGATCCAATCCAATCTCGATCTCCACATTTCCAATATGTCTCGCAAACATATCAAAGATAGAGAAGTAGGAACTGACGGTCTGGGGGAAATTAAAATCTCCTGAAGCAGTCATCTGAAGCGCATAGATCTCCGGCAAAAGCACCACTGCTGCCATCCCTCCGGCCATAAGCGAATAAAATCCGAACTGCCCGCAGTGTAGAAAATAGTCTTTCACCCTTCTGTCTTTTTTGCCTTCCAGGATCAGAACCGAAAAAAAGTAGATCACCATGAAAATACAGATCATAATGGAGATATAATAGTTGGAAAGGATGCATAACCCCAGGGAAATCCCATACATCATTCCCTTTTTTTCCTTTACCAGCCTCTCCACGCCAAGCATGATCACAGGGAACAGAAAGATGCAATCCAGCCACATGATGTTCCAGCTGTATGCCGCCATATATCCGGACAGAGCATAGAAAATCCCAAAAAATGCAACTCCAAAATCATTTCTGTTGCAATGCTTTTTCAGATACCAGCCAAAGCTTAGGCCGGATAAGCCGATTTTCAGCACAATGGAGTAGGTCATAAACTCAATGACCAGTTGCCTGGGGCAAAGAATCAAAAACCAGTTAAGGGGGCTGGCCAGATAGTAAGCATACAATGCAGAAAAATTGATCCCCATACCAATATTCCAGCTGTACAAAAGGCTTCCTCCATTGGACAGCTTATGCTGGAATTCTGAAAAAAATGGCGCATACTGATGGTACATGTCCGTCCGCAAAAAGCTTTCTTCTCCAAAAGGGAAGATGCCTCTCTGGGCAAAGATAATGACCATGATCACCACCGGTATACAAAAAGCAGCCCATAGTCCATCTATCGGCTTCAGATATCCATCAATCGTTTCCTCTCTGCGTCTTCTTCTCTTCTCTTCTCTTCTGGCCTCCTGGCTTCTGCTCCTAAGGAGACGGGCCGGGCGAAGATCCGATTCTTCTGTTTCCACGTTCTGTCCAACAGGTTCCTCCTGCTGGCTCGAATCGTCTGTATACTCCTGTTCATCGCCGCAGCACGTTTCCTCTTTTGGTGAAGATTCCTGCCTGGCAGC
>JAETTS010000226.1 GCA_021769025.1 Enterocloster bolteae | reverse complement strand
GCAGACACAGATAAGTTCTGTTTGCCCACCTGGGTATCGCCTACCGGATAAGTAAAATCTGCACTCCCTATGGCGGAGGCGATGCTGTTCATGCTCAGATGATACTGCGACAACTTCTCCGGAATCAGTTCTATCCGGATATACTCCTTTTGGCCGCCACTGATATCCACGCTGGCTACAGAGGAAAGCTTCTCAAACTCAGGGACAATGGTATCATTGACATAATTATACAGATTACTCTGGGCATCATTATTCACAGCAAAGGTGATACTGGGCATGTCGTTGATGTTCATCTCCATAATCACAGGATCCTGCACATCGTCTGGAAGCTGCGTCTGGATGACATCCATCTTTTTCTTCAAATCGTCATAGGCATCGTTAATATCAATCCCATATTCATACTCCAGCAGTACGATGGAATAATTCTCATTGGAAACGCTGGTGACTCCCTTGACCCCGCTTAGGGTTCCTGTCTCATCCTCAATGGGCTGGCTGACCAGTTCATCCACATCCTCCGGACTGGCTCCCGGGTAAACGGTTGATACTACCAGCATAGGCATATCCATAGGGGGAATCAGTTCAAGCTTGGAAGATAACACGGAAGTAAGTCCAAAGACAAGCAGGCACAGGATTACCATCAGCGTGGTCACTGGCCGTTTGAGGACTGTTTTCGTTACGTTCATACGATCCCCTCCTCTACTGCGCTGCAGGCGTCTCTGCAGGGTCTGCGGAATCTGCTGCATCCGTCATGTCTTCTTTTGCTCCATCCACTTTTTCTGTATCCGCCGGGCTCACAGCCTCTGCTGTCACCTCCACTGCATTTTCCGTCCCGTCTGACAGAATCGCCGGCGCTCCCTCATACAATTCCGGACTCCAGGTGGTGATGACAAAATCCTCCGAAGATACTCCTGAGATAATCTGGGCTCTCTCGGAATCGCTGATGCCAATTTCCACATCGGTCTTATGTACCGTTTCGTCCTTAAATGTATAAACATAAGGCTCTCCATTGTCATAATATATGGAATCCACCGGAACAGTCAGAACTCTATCCGCCTTATCCGAGGTCACATACAGCTTTACCGTGGCCCCGTTTATCAGGGCATCTCCATCCTCTACAGCTGCCTTTACTTTAAAAAGCCCTGTAGCAGGATCCACCATGGAATTGACTTCTGTGATGGTTCCTATGTATTCACTTCCGCTTTTCTCTATGCGGATCGGGTCTCCTTCTTTTACATAATCCAGTATCGCTTCTGTCACAGCAAAATTCACAACCTTTGTCCCCTCGCTGGAGATGACGCACAGTGGGTTTGACTGGGTGGCCATATCATGGACCTCCATGTTGCTGGACTCTATCTTGCCAGAGATTGTGGCGGTAATGCTTGAGAATTCCAGCTGATAGTCATAAGCCAACTTGGCGGAATCATATTGAATCTGGGCACCTTTGGCACCACTTTCCACCTGTTCAAACGACTGGGCGGAGATATCGCCACTGGCATACAGCACGCGCATTCTCTCCAGGTTAGTCTTCGCATCCTTTAACTGTACTTGAGCCGCCTCCAGCTGAAGCCTGGCAGCATCCACCTGTTTCGTATCAATTTCACACAGAAGCTGCCCCTCTGTCACATAATCCCCGTTCTTTACATAAACTGCCGTAATCTCTCCGGCCGCCTTGGGGATCACATAGACCAGATCCGATGGCTCGATGGTACCGGTTAAACTGCGGAACAACTCAATATCAGCAATCGCAGGCTTCTCCACCCTCACCGCCGGCGGGGCAACCGCCTCAACCTCTGCTTCCTCAGGCCAATAATATGATACTGCAAATGCTCCCGCCGCTACAACTATCACTGCTCCAATGGCTGCTATCACACCTTTTTTCATTGTGCTTTCTGTTCCTCCATCTGATTTTCTTTCAAGGTTTTACATGCCCCATACCGAAGGATATTCATCTTCTTCTGATAATCTTCCTTGATCTTTTCCTCTGTCTTTGGATTCTCATAATAATAGACAATACTGGAAAATACTGCAAATAACGCCTGCTCCATCACCATCACAAAATATTCCTTGGATTTCTCCTGAAAAGTAGAAAGATCGGCCAGAGGATACAACTCTTTCTCCAACATCCGGGCGGTCTCACTCTTGGAGGGCATCTCCATAAGGGTGACTTCCTGGTACATCATCAGGTTTCTATGTAAGCGAAACAGGTCATTGTTCTTGCAAAACTCCATTCCGGCATCCAGCATGGCCTCCATCATGCCCCAGAAATCCCCCCCGGATTTTTTCAGAAAACTCAGACAAAAGTTCTGCCATTGGTCTTTTGTATCTTCAAATACAAACGACAGAAGCTCCCTTTTGTCTTCAAAATACGTGTAAAAACTTCCTCTGGATATTCCTGCTTTCTGTATGATCTTATTGATGGAAACCTTCTCATAAGGCGTATTGATAAACTCCCCTATGGCCGCATCGTAGATCGCCTTCTGCTTCTTTGGCGGCAGCCGTAAAAACCGTTCACTTGCCATATTCTTCCCCCTTTTTATCACCAAAACAGCAAAAGGTGACAACCTGTCACTTATTATAGTGACACCTTGTCACCCTGTCAATAGAGGTTATAAATATTTTATAATTTGTTATAAATTGGTTATTCTTTTTCTTTAATATTTTTCGATACTGTGATAGCTTGATTGTCAATGTGAGCCCGCATGGTCTCCTTGGCTTCCGCCACATGGCGCTGGCGGATGGCTTTCAGAATCTCTTCATGCTCCACTAAAAGAATATGCAGATCTGCATCTTTAATATATTCCAGACGGTAGCGGTACATCTGCTCCCTTAAATTATTTAAGATCTGTACCAGGCGAGGGTTGTCCGTCCCCTCATAGATGACGCTGTGGTACTGTTCATCGCTTTCTGCAATCTCCATGGCATCTCCGGAAGCGATAGCCCTGGCAAACTCCTTTTGTGCCTCCTCCAGTTTGTGAATCCCCTCTTCCATCATACGCTGGCACGCTAACTCAATAGCAAGTTCCTCCATAGAGCGGCGGACTTCCAGCACATCCCGCAGGTTTTTTTCCGAAATCTTGGCCACTTCCGCGCCTTTCCTGGGAATCATCAGCACCAGCCCTTCCAATTCCAACTTTCGGATCGCCTCCCGGATGGGTGTGCGGCTGACTCCCAGACGCTCTGCCAGCTGAATCTCCATCAGCCTCTCTCCTGGCGCCAGTTCCCCCCTTAAAATGGCCTTCCGCAACGTATTAAACACCACATCCCTCAATGGCAGATATTCATTCATGTTAACTTTTAAATTGTACTCCATAAGACTTCTTAATCCTCCACATGATAAAAATCCGTAAGATACACTTGTTTTGCAAGCTCACACCGTTTCCCGTACCGCATTTCCTCATATGCCTTCTCTGCCTCCCTTTTATCGGTAAAAAGACCGAAAACCGTAGGGCCGCTTCCACTCATCAGAGAACCGATGGCTCCATACTCCATCATGGTATCCTTAATCTCCTGTATCACCGGGTAGGCGGGAATCGTTATCGTCTCAAGCACATTGCCAAGCCGGCCCGCAATCCCATATAAGTCCCCCTTTTTAATAGCCTCCGCCATACCATGAATATCCGGATGCTGCTCTTTGCTCAATTCATCCACATGAAGATTTCCATATACAAACTTTGTAGATACATTGATTCCCGGTTTTGCAATCAGTAAATGACACTGGGGTACCGGAGGAAGAGGCGTTAAGATCTCTCCGATTCCCTGGGCAAGGGCGGTTCCCCTCAAGATGCAATATGGAACATCCGCTCCGATCTTCACCCCCCGTTCCATCAGCTGCTCCTTCTTAAGCCCCAGTCCAAACATCCTGTTCATACCTGCAAGGACTGTCGCTGCATCGCTGCTTCCCCCTGCCATCCCAGCAGATACTGGTATAAATTTTTTTAAATTAATGTGAATACCACCTGAAATCTTGAATTCCTTCATCAGAAGGTCTGCCGCCTTGTATACCAGATTGTTTTCATTGGTCGGCAGGTAGTATAGATTGGTCTCCAGTGTAATCCCTGGTTTTTCCTGGTAGATCAGCTCAATCTTGTCATAAATCCCTACAGTCTGCATGATCATACAAACTTCATGGTAACCGTCCTCTCGTTTCCTGAGTACATCCAACCCCAGATTAATCTTCCCATGTGCCTTCAGGCTTAGGCGTTTTGTCATCCCCCATATCTCCTTGTCTTCTTTGAGTACATTGTATACAGTATATTATATTCATAATTTCCAAAATTGCAATGGTTTTTGGTAATTATTTTAGCCTTCACAAAAAATTTCAGCCTGCAGCTGTTTCAATCATGTCCCAGCTGCAGGCCCCTTCTCACCAATTCCCATTTCTCGTGGCGGTTAAGCCGCTTTATATACGCTTCTCGTTGCATCGCTTCCTGTTTTGTGTCAAATGACTCGCAGTAAACCAGAGTTACCGGCCGACGGCCTCTGGTATACTTCGCTCCCTTTCCGTCATTGTGGGCTTTCAGCCGTTTCTCCATATTGTTTGTCCAACCACAGTAAAGCGTGCCGTCAACACACTGCACCAGATATGTGTAATTCATGTTTCCTCCTGTGTATAAGCCTGATACTAGTGTTGCTGCACTAGGCCCCGGCAACGTTATTATGTAGACGGCAGCAGCGCTTGCAATACGCTTCTACCGCCCAGGTTTCCCTGAATCTATCTGAAGCACCAGCTGGATGCGAACCCGGCATCGTGTTTCATAAGCTCTTCATGGCATCTCCCATGAAACCTTATACTGTATTATATCCCACATACCGGATTTTGTGCATCCACCTTTTTCCTTATTTTATAAATGTGCTCCTGTTTTAAGGCTCCTAAGCCTTCGCCACTTCTTTCACAAGCAGCAAGCGGTCTCCCGGACGTATCTGGTCATCCGCAAGCTCATTGGTTTCCATCACCCGGCTCATGGTCGTATGGAACCGTTTGGCCACATCCCACAAGCTATCACCATGCTGGACAATATAGCCCACAATTCCCGGAAGGGCTTGCAATTTCTCCAGGTTTAA
>JAETTS010000225.1 GCA_021769025.1 Enterocloster bolteae | reverse complement strand
CTGGTGCCGCAGAGTCATCGGTAAAGGCGCTGTGTATCAGGCGGATATCTGCAGACGGGAACGGGCATTCTTCTTTTGCATACTGTGCTAAAAGAGAAAAATCCGACTCCTCCATAAATGGGTGCAGATATCCGCCGATGATATAGTCACAGTCAAACAGCATACGGATATTGTTGATTCCAACGGAAAAGTCCCGAAGATAACGGTGCCAGATTTGGGTACGTTTTTGACAGCCAGCGCGCATTGCTTTAAAAAACAGTTCCAACGGCTCTCCAGCTGTCTTTTGCAGGGCATATGCAGAAAGATACGCCTCCATACACCCTCTTTTTCCACAGTAGCAAAGGCGGCCTTCCGGATAGAGGCGCATGTGTTCTATGACGCTGCTGCGCAGCTTGGGTCCCCGATGCACCTCTCCTCCCACTATCAGGGCACCGCCGAAATTCCGGTTCAAAGACAGAAGAACCGCATCTTTTTTATTGTTTCGGAACCACATCTCTGCAATGGCGGAAGCTTCTGTATCATGGATCAGCATACAGGGGAAGCTTATAAACTTCTGAATTTCTCTCAGCTTTAGTCCTGTACAGCCTAAGATCTCTCCATAAACCACCGTAGCGCCATCACTGGATACCAGTCCCTGAATAGCGATGGATACGCCCAAGATCGGTTCCCGTAAAACGTCCTCATCGCTGCCTGTCCCATCCCTGTCTTTTTCCGTCTCACAAATGGCCTCATGGGCAAACCTTTGGATTTCTTTTCCCAGATTTTGAAAATAGGCATCTGTCCGTGAAAACGGAACCGAAAACACCCTGGATTTCAAAACAATTCCGTAAAGATCCACAGCGACGATCCGATAAAGATCCTTTAAAAGCACCACGCCGATTGCAATTCTTGCCCTGGATACAAAGTGATAGATATGGGCTTTGCGTCCCCCCGTAGATTCATAGAGGCCCTGGCGCTTAATAAGTCCAAACGCCTCGATCTCCTTCAAGTTCTGGGTTACCGTAGGAAGGCTCATGGAAAGAGCCTGGCTAAGCCCCTGCCTGGAAATCTCTTTCTGCCTGTATACGGTGTGAAGAACCCGCCTGCGGTTGGCAGCCCGAATATCGGAGGAGGTTGCAGATAAGGTCATAGAAAAACTCCTTTCCGTGTGGAAAAGCCATACAGGCAGGACTCATGCATTGGATCAAGCCTTGGCCTTCTTGGCGTTCAGTTCCTCTGAATGCAGCTCTCCGGCTGCAAACAACGCGTTTTTCGTAAGGGTCGGTGCCACCAGTTCATAAACCAGCACAGAGAACAACACCACATTGCGGACCATAGCGCCATCTGAAAGCGTGGATGCAGTGATAGCCATTCCCAGAGCCACTCCGGCCTGAGGAAGAAGGGTGATTCCCAGATATTTCTGAATATTTTTCTCGCAGCCAGTCATGGCACAGCTTGAGTAAGCTCCCAGAATTTTTCCGGCAGACCGGGCAATAATGTACACTGCGCCGATAAGGAGGACAACGGGACTTCTTAAAATCTGCAGATCCAACTCCGCACCGGAAAGCACAAAAAACAGGATACTTAAAGGCGTTGTCCATCGGTCAAGACGCTCAATCAGAACCTCGGATGTCTGGCAAATATTGCAGAAAATAGTTCCGGTCATCATACATACCAGAAGAAGAGAAAATCCGCAGTGTACCGGCCCCAGCTGAAATTCCACCATAGAAAGGCCTACTGTCAGCAGGACAAAGGCAACTGTCATGGAGATCCGATTTCCCCGGGAGTGGAAGTACCGCTCGCTCCAGTCCAGAATGAATCCGGCCACGGCTCCTAAAAGAAGGGAAAGGATAATCTCCAACACTGGCTCCACAATCACCGTGATAGCGCTGATCCCGCCTTGCTCCAGAGCGCTTGCCACACCGAAGGAAGCGGAGAACAATACCAAACCTACTGCGTCATCAATGGCTACTACCATCAGAAGCAGCCGGGTGAGAGGACCGTCCGCCTGATACTGACGCACTACCATAAGCGTGGCAGCCGGAGCTGTTGCGGCAGCGATGGCTCCCAGGGTGATCGCTGATGACAGGGAAAGGGCCTGGGGGAATGCCAGATGAAGCAGGATCAGCGCTCCATCCACAATGATGGTAGTGACAACTGCCTGAAGAATTCCCACAGTGATGGCCTGACGGCCCATACTGCGAAGCTGTCCGAGACGGAACTCATTTCCGATGGTAAATGCAATAAAACCCAGAGCCATCTCTGAGAGCAGCCCCATCGAGCTTACCTCCTCCATGGAGTGAAAACCAACTCCTGGAAGACTTAAACGGCCCACACAAAACGGTCCGAGAAGAAGGCCGGTGATCAGGTAGGCTGTAACGGCGGGAAGCCCCACACGCTTTGCCACACGAGACATCATCAGTCCTGCAATAAGGGAAATAGAAATACAAAGAAGAAGATTCTGCATAAAGGCATCCTTTCTCAGAACTGGCGGATTCCCCCTGTTCTGTCTTTTTTATAATTTTTCTTAAATTTTATGACGTTATTAAAGATATCACGTTTTTCTATAAAATCAATCCAAAAAATACACAAATTTCGTTGAAAGAATTGTTAAAAGATTTTACAAATTTCCACTTCCATCTCAGCTGAAAACCATTTGTTTTCTCTTTCAGCCGTTGCATAGCCAGGTAGAATATGATACAATCCGTAAAAAGAAAGCCCTGCATCGGTTTTAAAGGGCGTAAAGCAGGGAAGTATGTGTAAGAAAGGAACAAACATTATGAAATTGTTGATTATCAGGCATGGAGATCCAGACTATTCCATCGATTCTTTGACAGAAAAAGGCTGGAAGGAAGTCGAATACCTGGCCGAACGGCTGGCAAAGCTGGATGTAAAAGATTTCTATGTCTCCCCTTTGGGAAGGGCAAAGGATACCGCCTCCCGGACACTGGAAAAGCTTCACAGAACAGCCAGGGAATGCCTGTGGCTACGGGAGTTTAATCCCCTGATCTGGAGGCCGGATGTGGAGGACCATGAGGAAATTGTCTGGGACTGGCTTCCTAAGGATTGGACGAAGGAAGAGCTTTTCTTCCACTACGACCAATGGCAGGAAGCAAAGGTTATAAAAGAAAGCCAGGTAAAGAAAGAATATGACTGGGTGACAGAGAACTTCGACCAGGTTCTAAAAGACCATGGGTACATACGGGAAGGCCATTGCTACCAGGTAGAAAAGGCCAACAACGACACCCTTGTCTTCTTCTGCCACTTCGGAGCCGGCTGCGTGCTTGTCAGCCATCTTCTGGGCATCTCCCCCATGGTGCTGTGGCACACAACCTGCGCCGCTCCGTCCTCCGTGACCACCCTTGTGACAGAGGAGCGCAGGAAAGGAACTGCCCTTTTCCGCATGTCCTCCTTCGGAGATATCTCCCATCTGTACGCCCATCAAGAACCGCCGGCTTTTTCCGCCAGATTTTGTGAGTGCTACGACAACACCGATGAGAGACACGATTAGTGGTCGGTACTGTCTGGCAGTGGGACGAATCATGGAGAGGATGCTACTTTATTCTAGTGTATCCATTAGAGGAAGTACAGGGAATCAGGGAAAGCTCCACATGCTCTTCTATCCCCTCCGGAGTTGTTCCCTCATCCATCCCGTTTGCACCAGGCTCCCAATCGGCTTTCAGCACAAGCTTTAAAAGAGCCGTCTTAAGGATACTGCTGCCAAACACAAAGTTTCCCATGCTATATACAATAGGCTTTCCATGATAATATTCTATATTCTGAAGAACATGGGGATGGCTTCCCACCACCAGGTCTGCTCCTGCATCGATGTATTGCCTCCCCATGGTTTTCTGATATTCTTTGGGCTCTGTTTCCCGCTCCACCCCCCAGTGGACATAAACCACCAGGTAGTCGCACTGCTCTTTTGCCGCTCTTATGGCCTCTATGGCCTGAGCCGGATCATAGGTGGAAAATACCCCCGGATGGGAAGGCCCTGCCGCCCAGCTGGCATCCATATACACTCTGCATGTTCCCAGAAACCCTATGGTCCTGCCACCAGCGTCTATGGTTACCAGCTGTCTTGCCCTGTCCAGATTCTCCCCGCCTCCTACATAGTGAATCCCAGCTTCATCCAGGGTCTGACAGCTGTCTAAAAGCCCGTCCTGCCCGAAATCCAGGATATGGTTGTTGGCCAAGGTCACAAGATCCACCTTCATCTCCTGAAGAATGGATACTTTCTCCGAAGGCAGACGGAATGTAAACTGTTTGTCTTCTGCCGCTGTCCCCCTGTCTGTAAAAGGAAATTCCTGATTCACCATAAAAATATCCGCCTGATCAATCTCCTGGCGTATCCCGTCATCCAGCACTCCCTGAATCCCTCCTGCCTGGTCATAGGCTTGGAGCACATAATCAGAAAAATACACATCCCCGGCAAACAGAAGGGTGATATCGGTCTTTAGACTGGCCGGATCGACTACCGTTTCCTCTGCCTGATTCCCCTCACTCCCTATCTTCCCCTCGCTTCCGCCATCTCCCTGGCTTCTGAGATTCCCTTCGCTCCCGGCATTCCCACCATCACCGATGTCTCCTCCAATTCCGATGTCTCCCTGGCCTTTAGTATCCTCTTCCCTTCTGCTATCGTCACTACCTCCGGAATCTTCTCCCCGTTCCGATCCCTGTCCGTCGCTTAGAGATGCCGCCAGCGTTTCCTCCGTACCGTTCAATCCTCCATGTACCGACTGCCTTTGCCATACCATCCACCCAGCCAGGGAAGACAGCGCAAAAACCGCCACCATTAAAATTCCAATCAGCCATACCAAGCCTCTATTTTTCCTCATACCATTTCCTCTTATTTCCTACCATACATTTTATCCGCGCATTCTTCGGGAATATGCTGTTACTATCCCTGAACCTACGCTGTTTTGTCCCGTTACTTTCCTAATAATTTCAAAAATCTCTTATCATTCATCTGCTCATTTGTAAGATAGCTGCCATCTAAAAATAACGCATACGTTGTAATTGGTGTGGGAGCGTTTTGCGCATCCTCTTTGTTCTGTATATGAATGGCCTTAAATTTTATACCGT
>JAETTS010000224.1 GCA_021769025.1 Enterocloster bolteae | reverse complement strand
CACGGATATCAGTAAAATAATCAACAGAAGTATGAGCCACTGCTGACTTAAAATTTTGTATTACAGATTATTTCTGTCCTTCATCTGTCCTTCACTCCTTCACTCCAATATACTCTTTTATCAGCCTATCTTCTGTGGCATCTGCCGAATCCAGGATACGCACCAGCCGCCCTTCCCTCATGACCCCAATCCGGTCACTCATGGAAATAAGCTCGGGCATGTTGGAGGATACCATAATTACAATCTTCTGTTCCTTTGCCAGTTTTTCAATCAGCTTATAGATTTCCTCTCTAGCCCCCACATCCACGCCCTTGGTGGGCTCGTCAAAAATATATACATCCCCGTCCTCCAGAAGCCATCGGGAAATAACCACCTTCTGCTGGTTGCCGCCGCTCAGATTTCCTACCTCCTGCTCCTGGCTGAATACCTTTATCTTAAGCTGCTGTATGCTTTTTTCCACAATTCCTTTTTCCTTTCTCAGATTCAGAAAAAAAGAATTGTCGTTTTTTGATATAGTAAGATTTTCCCTGGCCGAACGTATCAGAAAAAGACCTTCACCCTTTCTATCCTCAGAAACAAGGAATACACCTCTTTTTACAGCGGATTTTGGAGTCGTGGGAGTGATATCCTTTCCATCCAGGGTCAGGGTTCCTGAATCCCTTTTATCGGCTCCGTATATCATACGTACCAGCTCCGTCCTTCCCGCGCCCACCAGACCGCCCAGGCCAAACACCTCCCCCCTGGACACTGAAAAGCTCACATCCCGGACAATACCGTTGCCGGAATAATGCACTGCCTCAAGGGCCCTGTCACCGGATGAAAAACTTCCTTTCTGATAGAAGTTGGATGCATCCCTTCCCACCATGGCCTTAATCAGCTCATCCTGATTTGTCTCTTTCAGTATAAGCCTTTTTACCATTACACCATCCTTCAGGACATAAGCCATATCTCCCAGACGGAACATCTCCTCTAAATAATGGGAGATATAGATGATGCCCAGTCCTTTTTTTCTCAGCTGTTCCACCAGATTCATAAGAGATGCGGTCTCCTCCTCTCCCAGAGAAGCCGTTGGCTCATCCATGATCAGAATCCGTGCTTCCTGATGCAGGGCTTTTGCAATCTGAAGATTCTGTTTCTGTCCCGGTGAAAGCTCTTCCACAAGCATGGAAGGCTTCATATCCATGCTGAGGCTCTGAAGCAGCTTCCTTGTCCTCTCTTCCTGCTCCCTGCTGTTCACAAAAGCTCTGCCCCTCAGCCTTTCATTTCCCAAAAATATGTTGTCGGATACTGTAAGGGAGCTCACAAGGTCGGCATCCTGGTAAATGGTAGCGATTCCCAGATGCATGGCCTGACCGGGAGTCATCCGTTCATATGTGGTTCCAAATATAGTGATTTTTCCTTTGTCCGGTTTTTCCGCGCCGGAAAGTATCTTGATCAAAGTGGATTTGCCGGCCCCGTTTTCACCTGCCAGGCAAATAATCTGCCCCGCCTCCAGCTCCAGGCTCACATCCTTCAGTACCTGTATGCCGGAAAAGGATTTGCAGATTCCGTCTATGGATAAAATATTTCCCAATTCCTTTCCCTCCCTTTATCTATAAATGGGGATTCATATGAACCCCCACTTAAATGTTTCTTATTGCATTAACTCTGGAAAATACTCTTTTGTCAAATCCCAGTAACATTCATCCACTTCCCATGGCACTACCTTGGTCTTGTCATCAATATTACTCTGGTCCACAGGCATAATGGGAAGTTCAACCTGCTGCTGAACTGCTGTGCTGGCTCCGGTTGCGTACTGATTCAGTACCTGATAAGAAACAAGTCCCTCCCAACCAGGAGATGATGAGATGGTATAATCCAGCTTGCCGTTCTTAATAAGGGGAAGGCCCGCGGGAGAACCGTTCTGCGAAACCACCTTATACTGGTCTGACACTCCCTGAGAATCCAGCATTTGGATAATACCGGCTGCCATGTCCTCATTCATAACAAAAATAACCGAAAAGTCTTTGCCGGAAGCAATCGCATCCTGTGCCACCGTGATAGCTTTGCTGGGATTATATTCCCCTTCCTGAATATCAATGATCTTATTTTTACCCAGTTCATCCACCTTTGCCTGCATAGCTTCATTTATCCTCTGACAGGGCACTGACTCAAAGTTTCCCGTGATTACAAAGATATTTTCACCTGGGCAGTTATCCGCAAACCACTGTCCGTAATTGTTGCCCATCTCTGTCCAGTCAAAGTCAATAGCTGCAACAATGTCGTTCCCATTGTTATCCAGAGCTGTCCCCACACTGTCCGTTGACACCAGCGGTATACCTGCCTTTGCGCATTTTTCTGCTGCGATTTTAGCTCCGCTTTCATTAAAAGAAAAGATACACAACCCGTCAACGCCCTGGTTTATCATGGAATCAATATTGGAGACTTCTTTGCTGACATCGTAGTCTGAATTTAAAATAACTACCTTGTTGCCATCCTTCTCCGCTCCCATCTGAAATCCTTCCACATTGCGCTGATACCATGTGTCAGGCCCCGGCGTAATATAACCATAAACCTTCCCCCCCGCACTTTCCGCGCTGGACTCCTCTGCTTCTTTGGGACTGGCCTGCTCTGCCTGAGACGTTTCTTCCTTTGCCGCGGTCTGTGCTGCGGTTGTTGTCTCTGTCTGGGATGAACCAGAACAAGCAGTCATCAGAGTCATTCCCGAAACCACCATTAATGCTAACAGTCCTTTTTTCATTTGACACCCTCCTTAGTTAAATGTTTTTGATTTATAATTATATATTTATAAATTCTCCTTCAGAAACTTCAGCCCCTCTAAGGCCAGCACATCCTGGCTGGCAGCCAGGGGTCTCCACAGAGAAACCGCTTTGGCAATCTCTGTTATATCTGTGGTAAAAGATTCAATCACCACCGCGCCGTCGTAACCAACATCCCTCAGCGCCTTGCTGATTTCATCCCAGTCAATATGGTCCTGTCCCGGAGTTCCCCGGTCATTGGAACATGCATGAAAGTCAAACAGCCTGCTGCCCGCCCTGCGGATCGCCTGCCCCAGGCTTTTCTCCTCAATGTTCATATGAAATGTGTCCAACAACAAACCTACATTATCACATCCAATCTCATCCAGAAGTTCCACCCCCTGGTCAACTGTGTTCAGAAAATCCGTCTCAAAACGGTTCAGGGGTTCAAGGGCCAGCCTGATTCCTTTTGTGGCGGCATAGCCCGCAAGATCCCTGAGATTATCTACTGCATAGGATCTCTGCCGTTTCCGTTCTTCCTCTGAAGCCATCCTTGCCTTACCGGTTGCCGCATACATAGGTCCCGCCACATAGGGTGAGCCGAAAACCGATGCCATATCAATCAGCGTCCTGATATACTCCATCCCCTTGCCCCTGTAACGGGAATCATCTGAGCTGATATCCCGCTCCGGGCCAAAGGCTCCGCATATGTTAATCTGTATACCTGCCATATCAGCTTCTTGCTTCACATAGGCCGGGTCAAATGACGAGGGATCCTCCACACCTATCTCATAGATGTCAAATCCCAGCTCCTTGGCATGCTTTAATTGTTCTGTGGTATGATTTGAAAACGGGGATACCCAGACATAGGAACTTACACCAAACTTCATTTTTCCTCCTTTTCATGTATTTTACATTTTTATGTAAAATTATTTCATTTTCTTCTAGTTTTTATGGCTTTTTCATTTAATACTATATCTTTTTTTCATTTTATTGTCAATACTTTGTAAAAATTTACATTTTTTACATTTCTCCTGTACATTTCTTCTATTTTGGTGTATTCTAAATATATCATTAGATTGTGAGGTATCAGCCATGGCAACAAAACCAACCATTTCCCAGATAGCAGATATGTCCGGTGTCTCTATAGCCACCGTATCACGCTTTATCAACAATACAACTGCAGTCAAAGGCAGCACTGCAAAAAAGATCATGGAAGCCATCCATTCGCTGAATTATCCATTGCCTGAAAGCTTTATAACAACCAATACAAAAAAGGACGGCAAGGTCATACTGATCAACATACCGTCTGTCTCCAATCCATTTTACAATGATGTGATCAAGGGAGCACAGGACGCGGCCCTGCGCCATGATTACTACACCCTGGTAAATGTCCAGCATCTTAATTCATCTACTGAATCAACCTTTTTTAATCTGTTAAATAACATTAACCTCTGCGGCGCCATTATATTAAACGCCATGGACCAGGGATATTTTAACAGCCTATACCATACTATTCCCTTTGTACAGTGTTGTGAGTATACGGAAAACCAGGACCTGGTCTCCTATACCAGCATTGATGACGTGGCGGCGGCCAAGACAATGATGGAGTACATCCTGTCCACCGGGCACACAAAAATTGCTTTTCTGTGCGGACCGGACCGGTATAAATATGCCCGCCAGAGAAAAGCTGGATATATACAGACACTGGAAGCCGCCCATATCCCCCTGAACAAGGACTGGATCATTCAGCTGCCTGAACTAGACTTTGACATGGCCCTCTCCTCCACGCACCAGCTCATGTCCCAGAAGGAGCATCCCACAGCAGTGTTTGCAGTCTCCGATGTACTTGCCGCAGCTGCTATACGCGGATGCCGCCTGGCCGGGCTTTCCGTACCATCGGACATTATCGTTACAGGATTTGATAATGTGAACATATCCCAGGCCACGTCCCCGCCCATCACAACCATTAACCAGCCAAAATATCAGATGGGCTACATGGCATGTGAGCTGCTGATTGAAAAATTAAATACCCCTGGCGCAAAACCGCGGCAGGTACTGCTGAACACAGAGCTCATCATACGGGAATCCACACAGAGGCAGCGGACCTAGCACCAGAACATCCCGAATCGGGAAGCATACTTTGGAGTCAAATTGGACTCAAAAGGGCGTCCTGCCCTCGCAGAACGCCCTTAAATACGTACTTATTCACTTAAAAATACTTCTTGCTTCCCCAAAGATTACTCTTCTTCAAATCCAGATACTCATTATAAGCCTTTTCCAGTATCTGCTTCTCATTGGAAAACTTCAGCAGATGGTATGCCTCGT
>JAETTS010000223.1 GCA_021769025.1 Enterocloster bolteae | reverse complement strand
GCAGGGAAAGATTTTATCTGAAAACACAGTTATTATCGGAGAACATGGCGTGATCCGGGGAGATATCAAGGCTGTGGATATCCTGATTGCCGGAACCGTGTATGGAAATATCAAGGCGGAATCCAAAATCGAGATCACTGGAACCGGCCGCGTACTTGGCGATCTGTTTACCAAGACCCTGGTAATCGACGAGGGCGCTTCGTTTAAAGGAAACTGTACGATGGACGTGTCTGAGGATGACAATTCCTCCCGCCCCTCCATCCCTAAGATGGAGCCGGAAGACACGGGACGATACCCATACTCTTTAAAACCAGAATATGAAGAGGAGCTTCTGGATGAGGACAGTGTGATTCCAGATGAGGAAGAAGAAATTGCAATTACCAAGATTGAAGAAGACATAGATGAGGACAGTGAAGCCCATGCCTGATTGTAACCGCCAATCACAGTCTTATTTCCCTCGTCTGAGGATAAGAAGGAGAATCGATTACATATGAAATGGAAAAAATTTAAGAAGGAGCGCATTTCCTTAAACTATACGGTTATGCTGCTTCCCCATTCTCAAAAAAAGCCCATTCATTTTAAGACTCCTGTGTGGACATTTGCTATCTTTTTTCTTGCGCTTTTGGTTCTCACAGGCACATGCCTGTTTTTTGCTGGCTCTCACCACCAGTTAAATGTGGTTCAGCAAGAAAAGGAACACTTAGAGCGGGAATGGGAGCTTCTGGCTGCCCAGAAGGAGTTGGAAGACCAGGAAAATGAGATGTTAAGACAGGCACGGGAAGAACAGGAGTTGGCCCTTAAGGAACTGGAGCAGAAAACCAGGGATACCCTTAAGGAACTGGAAGAGTTGGTGGCAAGGGAAGACCAGATCAGACAGGAATTGGGGCTTCAGCAGATGTTAACCGATGCGGATCCCCAAAATCAGGATCCTACCGCAAACCAGCTTCCGTCCATGGAGAATGCTGCGGATTCCTATCAGCCAGGAGATGCGCAGTTATCAGCCAATCCCACCATACGGGTCACTTCCAAGGAACTGCCTGGCGCTATGGCAAAAAACACGGCGGACTTCCAGGCAATTCAGGCAGAGTTAAGCCAGCTTCAGAACAGCCTGTCGGAGAAAACCGGCCAGTATGACAGCTACTTAACCATGATCGAATCCAAACGGCAGGCTGAAGCTGCGGAAAAAGCCCGCAGGGAGGCTGTCCGAAGTTCCCTGGTAGAGTATGCCCTCCAGTTTGTAGGCAATGCCTATGTCTATGGAGGAAATGACCCCCATACCGGAGTGGATTGTTCCGGATTCACCAGGTATGTGTTGAGCCACAGTGCAGGAGTGTATCTCAACCGTACGGCTGCAGACCAGTCTTCCCAGGGAAGAGCTATCGCTGCGGAGGAAGCCAGGCCTGGCGATCTGGTATTCTACAGCGGAGGCGGAGGAATCAACCATGTGGCCATCTACATCGGCAATGGACGGATCGTCCACGCTTCCACCGAGAAGACCGGCATCATCACATCCAATATGTATTACAGAACCCCTGCAAAAGTGGTAAATATGCTGGGGGATTAAACTTTATGGAAGAGTCCGATCAGAGCCTCTACCACCAGGGCTTCCTCCTGGGACAAGCCCTCCATCCTGTTGGGAATGGTTTTGTCCATTCCCAACAGATAATCGGTAGAAACCTTGAATCTGCCTGCCAGACTGACCAATACGTCCAGGCTGGGCTTCCTCTCCCCCAATTCATAAGCAGAGATCAACGCAGTTGAAACATGGAGCATACTCGCCAATTCCATCTGAGTCAGTCCGGCATTCAGCCGCAGCTTCCTGATCCGTTTCCCCATTTGACCATCCATAATCAATTTTTCCCCTTTCTCTTTGACGTACCCATTTACAAAAGCCTTGCTATCCATAGTTTTCTTGCCTCTTAATGCTTCTTTTTCCCGGCCAATGCTTTCAAAGCGCCAAATTCTGGCATCCTGCAGTACGCCGCCACATAAACCAGGTTGGGAATGACCATGCAGAGAGCCATTTTAATCAGAAACCCACCTACCGTTTCTTCCGTCATCTGGCAGAGCCATCCTGTAATGCTACCGGCCGCCGCTGTCACCAACAGATACGTTCCGTAGCGGATAAAATACCTGGCCACCTTCTGCTTCAGCCCATTCCGGTAAAGTACAGTCGGCTCCACCCAGAAGGGAAGGCCTGCCGTACTGATTAACGTTCCTGCCAGGATGCCAAAAAGCCCCCACCGCTGTGCCAGGAAAAGAGAGGCTGCCAGATTGACCAGCGCCTCCAGGATCGACTTTAAGCGGTCATCCCAGAACAATCCCATGACGCTTTTGGTGTGGACCACCGGATTGCGCATACTGGTGACATAAAAATTCGCCACGATCATGAGAACCACCGGCCTGGGAAGCAGATACTCTGCTCCCAGCCAGATCCGGATAAAAGGATCATACAGCCAGATAAGGCAGATACTCATCCACCCAAAGAGCCACGCTGAGAAGAAGAACAGGATTCCGAAGGCTTTCTGCCGGTTCTCTCTTGTCTCTGTCACCGTGTAGTTTCCCATGGCAGGGGCGATGGCATCGAACAATGCGGCAATCATAACATTTAAAAACCCTCGTATCATGATATAATTGGAGTAAAGCCCTGCTGTGGCCACGCCTGCAAACTTGGCGGTCAGAAGATTGTCCGTGGAGAAGACGGCTACCGCTCCTACCCGGTGAAGGAACATAGCCTTCCCATTGCGGCGGATTTCCTGAACCATCTCTCCTGGCAGAGGGCGGATGGCCTTCTCACGAAGATAAGGATACTGTCTGTCTGCCTCCCTAAAAACAGCCATATTCTGAATCAAGGTTGCCAAGATAGCGATGGACAGGTAGCACACATAATCTCTTGTAAGAGCAAGCACCGCCATCTGGGCCAGGGAAGCTGCTATGGTGGTGACAGCACGGATTCCTGTCTCAATATATTTCTTCTGATACACAAACAACAGGGCAGACTTGTAGGCAAACCAATAGGAAGCGCTGGCATTGACTACATTCAGGATGTAGATCAGGGAGAGATTGGGAATATTCTTTGGCATCTCCTTGACAAAGAAACTTAGAAAAGGAGTCAACGACAGGCCTGCCAGGAAGACGATGAGACTCACCGTCTGGTAAAACCGGCGGTACAGCCCCATCAAGGACTTGATAAGCTCCCTGTTTTCTTCTGCCACTGGGCGGTAAAGGCTGTAGGTGATGGAAACCCCGAATCCCAGTTCTGCAAGGGAGAGAACGGAGAGAATATCCGTAAAAAGCCCGGTGATCCCCAGATATTCTTTTCCCAGCAACAGAACAAATACCCGGCGGGATACAAACTTTACGATTGCTAACAGCATCTCACCTGCAACAATCCATGTTACATTCTTTGCAATCCCTTTCCTTCTGCCCATCAGACTACCTCTTAAACCGTTTCCTTTTTATCTCTCTGTAGACAAGCGCCAACACCCAAAAAGAAGCTGCGCTGGTATAGAGGGTTACCATGGCTGTCTTACTCTTTCTGTCCTGGCACCGTGCCAGGCTTCCTGGACTGGCATATTGCCGGATATAGGTCTTAAAATCTTTCAGAAAGTTCCAGGTCCGCCTTCTTTCCATGCCTGCCTCCACTGCTGTCATAGCAAGGCGGACTGCCGCATCTGCCGCCACCTGCCGCATACCTTCCTCTGCATCTGGAAAATTCACAGCGGCATCGGTACAGATCGCCTGAAGAACGGAAAAAAGAACGCTGCATTTCTTCTCGTCCACCCCGCTGTTCATGGCGCTCCCTTCCCTGTATACATAGTGATACAACGCTTCCGGCAGATAGCAGATCCGTTTCACTTCTTTCAGGATCTGATAGAAAAATAAAAGATCCTCACAGCAGAAGGCCTGTTCATCAAAAAGGTGCTTCTTCACAAGCCTGGCAGGATACAGTTTCCCCCAGGCATTCCACAGAAATGGGCTCCGCCTGGCCAGGCAGCCGACTGTTTCCACCTGAGAATAGGAGGCGGCCTCCTCTCCCTCTCCTGTTATCCCTGGGGTTTTGCAGATGCTGATATCCGCCTTCCATTCTGTCATACTGTCATACAGCCTGTCCAACAACTCCGGCTCCACATAATCGTCAGAATCTACAAAGCAAATGTAATCTCCCTGTGCACGTAGGATCCCCTGGTTTCTGGCAGCAGACAGGCCCCGGTTCTCTGGGAGATGGATTACTTTGAGGCGGTTGTCTCTGTATCCATCACAGACAGAACCGCTTCGGTCTGTAGAGCCGTCATCCACAGCCAGGATCTCCATGTTGGGGTATGTCTGTGCCAGAATCGAATCCAGGCATCTTGCCACATAGGCTTCCACATTGTATACTGGCACCACCACGCTGATCATCGGTTTTATCTGATCCATTTCCACCACCCTTTCGTTATCCCCTTAAAAAGGGTGGTGCTGACATACAGCATAAGGACTGCCGCCCTGTCTTTCCTCCGTGAAAAGAGAGCCAGGGCCTTCCAGTCAAAATGGCTGCGAATATCCTTCTGAAGCCGTTTCAGATATTGGGAACAATCTCCTTTTGTACCGTTTTTCACTGCCAGCACAGCCAGACACCGATCTGTGTCCAGAGCCAGCTTCCGAAATCCTGGCAGTGCCTCCGGAACATAGGTGGCAGCATCCTGGCACACAGACTTTTGGACTGGAAGGGCTGTCATCTTCCGCTCATCCACTCCACTCTGTACCTGGCTGCCCTCTCTGGCAGTGTAATGGTACAATTTCTCTGGAAAATAGCATACACGTTTTACATGTTTCATGATCTGATACAAAAATAGCAGGTCTTCACTGTAGAAAACAGCCTCGTCAAAGGGATACCTCTTCACCAGCTGGGCCGGATAAAGCTTCCCCCAGGGAACATGGTTAAAAGGCATCCCCAGTGCCAGACAGTCAATTGCCTCCCTGCCTGAATAGGTACAGGCAGGCCCAGTCTTTATGTCTATACCGTAAGCTGCGCAGGCGCTGATATCCGCCCTATGTTCTACCAGATTGCGGTACAACTTCTCCAACA
>JAETTS010000222.1 GCA_021769025.1 Enterocloster bolteae | reverse complement strand
TTCAGGCCGTGATTCTGGTGACCGGAGGAGATACCCTGCTGGGATTCATGAAACAAATCAGACAGTGGGAACTCCATCCCCTTCGTGAACTCCGGCCAGGCTGCGTGCTTACCAGCCTTTCCTACAAAGGCCGGGAATACCATATCATCACCAAATCCGGCGGCTTCGGAGAAGATACCCTGCTGCTGGAATTGACAGAAGAACTAAAAAATGGAGAAGCCCGCTGAAGTTACAAAAAGAGACATAAAAAACACTGGAGAACCCAGGAACACTCAATAAAAAGGAAGGCCATCATCAACCAAGAATCAGCAAAAAGGCCCTGATATTTACAGACAAGGGAGTGGCAGGAGCCGGGCTCCTTCAACCCCTGCTGGCCATTCCAGAAGAAGGCTCAAAAAAGGAATCGTAGATGAAGAAATGATTCCAGACTACGTGATTCTAGATGCACAGATGATTGCCAGGCTGCCTGCTTCCATTGTGGCGGCAACAGGAGTAGATGCCCTGCCCACGCAGTAGAATGCTTTACCTCCAAAAAGGCCACTCCATTAAGCGACACCTATGCAATGGCCGGTGCCAGGCTGATATTCCAGAATCTAGAAAAAGCATACGAAAACCCTTCCGACATGGAAGCAAAAAACAACATGTTTTTAGGTGCCTTCTACGGCGGCATCGCCATCACAGGAAACCATTGATACCTACTACGCAGAATATAAAAACAAATAAAAAAGAGGTAGAAAGATGAAGATAATTGGAATTACCATGGGCGATCCAGCCAGCATCGGCCCAGAAATCACAGCCAAGGCACTGGCAGACCCGGCAGTATACAAACGATGTAATCCATTGGTAGTGGGAGACGTGCCGGTGATGGAAGAAGCACTTAACATTACAGGCATTTCCGGAAAAATAAAAATCCACGGCATAAAACATGTGGAAGAAGCACTGTTTCAGTACGGCACCATCGATGTGTACGATATAGGTGCAGTAGATATGAAAAAACTGAAACGAGGAGAAGTCTCCGTCATGGCCGGAAACGCCGCATTTCAGTATGTGAAAAAGGTTATAGAACTTGCCATGGAGAGACAGATTGACGCAACCGTGACCAATGCCCTAAACAAAGAAGCCATGAACCTGGCAGGTCACCATTTCTCCGGACATACAGAGATTTATGCCGAATATACCGGCACCAGAAAATACACCATGATGCTGGCCCATGAAAACTTAAGAGTAGTTCACGTGTCTACCCACGTATCCCTTCGGGAGGCCTGCGACAGAGTGAAAAAAGACCGGATTCTGGAGGTCATCCGCATTGCAGACCAGGCCTGCAGACAGCTGGGAATCACCCGGCCCAAGATAGGCGTTGCCGGACTGAATCCACACAGCGGGGAAAACGGCATGTTCGGAAGAGAAGAGATTGAAGAGATTACCCCGGCCATTGAAGAGGCAAAGGCAGAAGGAATCCTTGCAGACGGGCCAGTCCCCCCGGATACAGTGTTCTCCAAAGCCAGAGGCGGATGGTATGACATTGTGGTGGCCATGTATCACGACCAGGGACACATTCCCCTTAAGGTGGTGGGGTTTGTGTACAACCATGAAGAAAAGAAATGGGACGCTGTGGCAGGGGTGAATGTAACCCTTGGACTGCCCATTATCCGGGCATCTGTGGACCATGGAACTGCATTTGACCAGGCCGGAACAGGGCTTGCCAGTGAGTTGAGTCTGGTGAATGCTGTGGATTATGCGGTGAGGATGGCGGAGAAGGGGGCGTGATAGGCCTCATGCTCTCTCCAGGCTGCGTTATCTCGAGGGGTAAGAGAAGAAAAATATAAAAAAATGACCTGATGTCAGGGGCGAAAGGTCGGAAACCCAATGCAGGATTGCTCACAGGAGGATTTTTGGCCTTGGGACTCGCCAAAAATAAGAAAAAGTTGATCGATTAGGGAAGATTTTAAATGTTTTTAGAATTCAGACAGCACAGAATGTGAAGCAATTTGTGGTATAGCAGGGGAAAAAATGTTTGACCCCAACATCACAACATTATAAAAAGAGGGGAGTATTGTTATGGATTACAAGAGATTACCAGGATTAACACCGGACGGAACTATGTATTGGAATGAAGACCTTGGCACCAACGTATCCCCCATTATAATCATACTGCTGTTTTCACTCCTTACCAGCACCTGCGCAACCTTCACCGGCTCCACCATGGGCTCCGTATACATTTTCGCCCCCATTGCTATCACAGCATGTATGAGCTTTGGACTGAATCCCACGACAGCCGCAAGTAATCATTTTCCCGATGTGACAAAAAACTGCCGCCGCCCTGCCGCTTTGTGAACCCCCGAACCGTTTTATCATACTTTTTTTGACCCCTTGACCCTGATACATAAAAATACAAGTGAGGAGAAAAGACGATGCTTTTCCCCGTATTACTTTTTATTGTGGGTTTAGTCTGCCTGATAAAAGGAGGAGACTGGTTTGTAGATGGCTCCACAGGAATTGCCCGCAATGACCATGCCGACTCTGGCCCGTGGAAGACTATACAGAATTCAGGGGATTGCACTTCTGCTGATTTACGCGGTATTCTGCACCATTCAGTTTACCCTGTAATTTGGTATGGGCAGCCAGCATACAGGAAAAAGACTCCGCAGTACAAGAATCATAACAGACAAATAAACAGGGACACGACAGTGGTTAAAGCTGCTTTGCCCCTGTTTTTAACTTGTCTCATTAACTTGTCTCTGTCTTTAACAGTTGTTGACAGTTTGCCCGTATTGATTTATACTAAATCATATCTTATTTGGAATTCATTTCCAAAAAGTTCTGATAAATCTTTTTATGCTGCAGTATCTGTAGAAAATCCATAGGAAGTGTGACAAGGATTCATATGTTTAGGGAAAGGCGGTGATATACTTGAAAGCCGTAATAAACGGTTCTGCCGGATAATTTTTGTTGCAGGAAAACCAGGCAATCGATTATAATAGAGGAGAGAGATTACGCCCCGGATTATGATGAAGCTCATGTGTTTAAGGCATGAATAAATAGTATGGATGATTTTGTAAGACATTATGAGGATGGGAAGACAAGGCAGCGCCGAAGCTGCTGAAGCCAGGGAAAACTACTTGCCAGATAACCCTATTGGTGATAGAATAAATAAAATATGCACGCTAGTGTACTGACACGTTTACTTTCAGCCCAATGACGCAGAATGAATTTTCAGCCTGCAAGGCGGCTGAACGAGGCGATGCGGTGGCATCGTTGAGTGAAGCCAACGCAGCAGATGGAAATTCAGGCAAGCCATTTGGCGAAATGTAAACGTGTCAGTACATTAGGTGCCGAGGAAGTATGAAAGCAGAGTAGAAAAGGAGTGTTTATTTCATGTCAGGACATTCAAAGTTTGCCAATATCAAGCATAAAAAAGAGAGAAATGACGCAGCAAAGGGTAAGATTTTCACTGTTATCGGGCGTGAGATCGCCGTTGCCGTAAAGGAGGGCGGACCGGATCCGGCCAACAACAGCAAGCTGCGGGATGTCATCGCCAAGGCCAAGGCCAACAATATGCCCAACGATACCATTGACCGGGGCATTAAGAAGGCAGCTGGAGATGCCAATTCCGTCAATTACGAAGTTTTGACCTATGAAGGATACGGCCCAGGCGGCGTAGCCATCATTGTAGATACCTTGACAGACAACAAGAACCGTACCGCAGCCAATGTAAGGAGCGCGTTTACCAAGGGCGGCGGCAATGTAGGCGCTCAGGGAAGCGTATCCTACATGTTTGACAAGAAAGGCCAGATCATCATCGACAAGGAAGAGTGCGACATGGATCCAGATGATCTGATGATGACAGCCCTGGACGCAGGGGCGGAGGATTTCTCCGAGGAAGAGGACAGCTACGAGGTTTATACGGCGCCGGATGATTTCAGCACCGTCCGCGAGGCACTGGAGAAGGCAGGCATTCCCATGATGCAGGCAGATGTGACCATGATTCCTCAGACATGGACGGAGATTACCGACGAGGACACGGTTAAGAAGCTGAACCGGATTCTGGATCTTCTGGATGACGACGATGACGTGCAGGCCGTCTACCATAACTGGGATGAGTGACCATGCATTTTTCAGATAGGGAGGATAAGTCCATGTATATAACTTGTTTGGATTTGGAAGGGGTTTTGGTACCGGAGATATGGATCGCATTTTCCAAGGCAAGCGGCATACCGGAACTGAAACGCACCACCCGGGATGAGCCGGATTACCATAAGCTGATGCGCTGGCGGCTTGGCATTTTAAAGGAACACCATCTGGGGCTCAAGGAGATTCAGGAGACCATAGCAACCATTGATCCCCTTCCCGGTGCCAAGGAGTTTCTGGATGAGCTTCGTTCCTTTACCCAGGTAATCATCATCAGCGATACCTTTACCCAGTTTGCGCAGCCTCTGATGAAGAAGCTGGGATGGCCCACGATTTTCTGCAATACCCTGGAAGTGGCACCGGATGGCGAGATTACTGGTTTTCGCATGCGTACCAAGGAATCCAAGCTGGCTACGGTAAAGGCGCTTCAATCCATTGGATATGACACCATTGCCAGCGGTGACAGCTACAATGATTTGGGGATGATTAAGGACAGCAAGGCAGGGTTTTTGTTCCGCAGCACAGACAAGATCAAGGCGGATTATCCCCAGTTCCCAGCTTATGAGGAATTTGGTGATCTGATGGCAGCGATCAAGGGGGCTATGGAATAGTGTCATGACACTAGAAATATTTTCCGCTTTTTTGTTTTGTAAATCTGTGTTATGATAGATTTGGTGCCATATATGAGGAAGGATATGGATGGCAAACAGGAAGATCTATCTTGTTGACACAGAGAATGTAGGAAGCGCATGGAAAGACCTTCTGCCTCAGAAGGGAATAAAGGATATGATAATCCTCTTCTTTACGGAGAATTCCCCTGGGATTTCTTATTATGACCTTGACATCATCCGTATGTATCCGTCTTCATTTGAGATGATTGAATGTACTCCGGGAAAGAATGGGTTGGATTTTCAGCTGGTCTCTTATTTAGGCTATCTGATTAAATCTGCTCCCAAGA
>JAETTS010000221.1 GCA_021769025.1 Enterocloster bolteae | reverse complement strand
CTGTTGTCTGGTGATAAATCTCCTGTATTTCAGGGCTGAACTCAGAAAGCTTGTCTTCCACTACCGGCTTTTCCTTTGCCCCCACCACTACCAGAGCGATAAAAAAGGATTCCTTGGGATAAATCGTACACAAAGCCTTCCCTGCCTTTTTGAATTTAATGTTCCATCCCTTTTCCATGCTGCAGGAACTGAATTCTATCTTTGCCTCTGTCTTATATGTTTCTTTTATGGCCGTACAGAAGGTTTGAAACACCGGATTTCTCACATATTCTTCCACTTCCTTCTGTGTAGGGCAATAGGTACAGTCTAGTAAATCAATCATGGCAATTTCCTTTCTTTCCTTTTCATCTCAATGGAAGGCAAGGCGGCAGGGCGGCTTCCCCAAGCAGTCTCCAAGTATTGACAAGTATCCAAAACGTATATATAATGCAAAAAAATCATGCTTCCAGCTTATTTCTTCATTAATCTTTTTAAAGAACGTAGCTACAGAATGTTCGCATCCCCTCTCATGTCATCCCTGAAGATGTTGTCATGAATGAAGCAGGAGATGCCATGAGACATTATGTGGGCAGGAAGCAGACACGCAAGGAGGGATTCCACCATGAAAGCAAAAGCACTGAAAGCGGCACTGCCCCATACGCTTCCGGTCTGCATCGGATTTTTATTCTTGGGAATGTCCTATGGGTTTCTTATGAGGAGTAAAGGATTTTCCTTTGTCTATCCCCTGTTTATGAGTCTTTTCATCTTTGCCGGCTCCATGGAATTTGTCACGGTCAACCTGTTGTTGTCGGCGTTTCATCCCCTGTATAGTTTTTTTCTGGCGTTTATGGTCAATGCCAGGCATCTGTTCTACGGGATTTCCATGCTGGAGAAATATAAACATACTGGCTGGAAGAAATTCTATCTGATCTTCGGCATGTGTGACGAGACTTTCACTGTCAACTGCGGGGTGGAGCCTCCTGCCGGCGTGGATAAGGGATGGTTCATGTTTTTTATCACGGTGTTAAACCAGATCTATTGGGTATCCGGGGCCACACTGGGAGCACTTCTTGGATATGTGATCCGTTTTGACACCACAGGGATCGAATTTGTCATGACCGCTCTGTTTGTGGTTATGTTTATCAATCAGTGGGAAGAAACCAGGGACCACCGTCCGGCCCTCATCGGCATCGGGTGTTCCCTTGTCTCCCTGTTGATCTTTAAGGCCGGAAATTTCATTCTTCCTGCCATGGCCCTTATGGTAGCCTGTCTTTCCCTTGGACGGAAGCCTGTTAAAGAAGGAGGGAACCAGTCATGACCACACCAGAACAGATCCTTACCATCACTGCGGTGGTACTGGGAACCATGCTCACAAGGTTCCTGCCTTTTTTCCTGTTTCCTGAAGGAAAGACACCGCCCAGATATATTTCTTACCTGGGTACTGTGCTTCCCTGTGCAGTTATCGGATTCTTAATCGTATATTGCCTGAAGGATGCGGTTTTTTCCCCGTTTCATGGACTTCCGGAGTTTATCTCCATCCTCTTCATCGCGGTATTACATAAATGGAGGAAACACACGCTGCTTAGCATCAGCGCCGGCACTGTGCTGTATATGTATCTGGTGCAGACATGGTTTTCATGATTCTCTCCGATTTTCTGGCTTCCAGATGTATACCTATGTCCTTGTTAGGCTTTCGCTCTCCGGATCACACGGAACACGCCGGAATGTTCCATAGTCCAGGTTAAGGTATAAAAGAGTATGGAATTTACCGGCCACATCACCAGATTTTTGATGACTCTCATAGGCAGCAGGACCATAAAGGCCTTCTCATACATAATGGCCAGCCACAGCGTCCCCAGAAACATGTTGCACACAACGGAAACTGTAAACTCCGCTATAAGCACCCTAGGAATGGTAAGAGGCTTCTTGTAGAAAAAGCACCCGTACAATACCCCTGCTGTCATGGCGCTGATGGTCCACCCTGGGAAAAACGCCCCAGTAGGCTTGATAAAATACTTTAAGATATCCATGGCCCCTGCAAAGAATCCTCCTGCGGCAGGGCCGAACAGATAATAGACAAACTGCTGGGCAACGCTGGAAAAGCCGATCTTAATGTAATCGCCAATCACAATGGTTAAAGACCCAAGCACCACGGAGATGGCTCCGAACATGCCCATGGCAGCGATGGTTTTTACCTGCCGAAGTTCTCTGTAGGAATCGGAAAACAACTGGATCCATTTCTTCACAAAAATCTTCATAAAAAAATTACCTCCTTTGCAGATTGTTCGCGGCAATCCAATAGGGGACTGCCACTCCTCGTACCACAACAGGAGATAATCCTATCTTCCATTGCAGCGGGATGCGGCCTGCGCACCGCGGAGATTTCCTTCGTCCTACCGGCAACTCCCCGTCCGGTAAGCACTTAACGCGCGTAAGCCTACTCTGCTTTTCTTATTATTTTTTTTGACATGTTCCAGTATAGCATAGAAAGGGGAAAATGCAAGAACTAATTTTTATCGTATCATCTATTTCAGTATATCTAATAACATTTATTCCCCTTTTCTGATTTTTGAAATTTCATGATACTTCCCCTCGTTGAAAATAATCAGCATTTCAATCTCCGGCGCAGTAATCACATTATTCACATCCACTTTTCCCTCATATGCCTTGCTGAGCCTAAACATCTCTCAGTTCCGGATAATGAGTCGAAAAATTAGTGTCCCACCATTCTTATTCGGCCGTGTATCCATAAAAAACGAATCAATGTAGAAACAATTTCCTTATTAAAGTGGTTCTCAATCTCATCCATCACCAGATACCCGCCGGATTTTTTTTATCATCAAAATTCTCAGAAGCACGACAAAAGATGCGCTAACCGTTCAAGGGATATCCAAACGGTTACGCCCCTCCTCCAAAATCGTCTCAATGATATCCATATAGTCACTGCAGTACTCCCCATAGACCGGCATCATCGCCTCCTGAAAGCGGGCCTTCTCCTCCGGAGAGAATTCCACCACATGACACCCTGCTTTCCGCACCCGCTGTTCCGCCTCATGAATCCGTTTTTCCCACAATTCCCGTTCATAAACCGCCGATTCCCTGGCGCATTCCTCTATAATCTCCCGGTACTCCTCCGGCAGCTTCTCCCAGGTAGCCTCAGATACAATCTGCATCTCAGGTACCCGGGTGTGTTCGTCAACCGTATAATAAGGAGCCACCTTATAGTGTCCCATAGAGTCATAGGACGGCCAGTTGTTCTCCGCGGCATCAATTCTCCCTGTCTCAAGGGCCGAATACACATCTTCATAGGCCATAGGCACCGCCGAGGCTCCCAGAGCTTCCACCATGGCAATCATCAGATCCGATTCCTGAACCCGGATCCGCATTCCCTTCACGTCCTCCAGCCGCTCCACCGGCTTTTTCACACTATAGAAATTCCTGGCCCCGGCATCATACCAGGACAGGGCCCTCACACCGGACCCGTCCAGGGAATTTAAAAAATCCTCCCCCACAGGGCCTTCCAGAACACGCCACATATGCTCCGCCCCCGTATACAGATACGGCATCTGCAGCACATTCAGCCTGGGAATCACATCTGAGAGAGAGGTAAGGGATACCCTGGCAAAATCAATTCCTCCAAACTTCATCTGGGCAACCGTACTCTGCTCCTCCCCCAGAACCCCTCCCGCATTAATTTGAATCTCCACCTTCCCGCCGGTCCTTTCATTGACCAGCTGGGCAAACCAGTAAGCTCCTAAGGTTGTGGGATAATCTTCCGGCTGATTCTCCGCATACGTAAGCACAAACTCCGGAGCTATGGCTTCCTGCCCTCTGTCCCTTGCGATCTCACAGCCGCCGATTCCAGCGATGGCCATGGCAGCCGCCGCCAGAACAAGCGTCCTCTTTTTCACGCCCTATCCTGCCAGGCCGGGAAGCCACAAACTAATCGCCGGAACAAAGGTAATCAAAAGCAAGGTAATAATCATACACAGATAGAACGGAAGCGTCGCCTTCACCACCCGCTCCATGGGCACTTTGGACACGGCGGAGCCGATAAACAGCACGGCGCCTACAGGCGGGGTCAGCAGACCGATACCGCAGTTTAACACTACCATAATGCCGAACTGAATGGGATCCAGGCCGATGGAAGTTGCTATAGGCAGCAAAATCGGGGTTGCTATCAAAATAATCGGCGCCATATCCATGATGCAGCCCAGAACCAGAAGAATCAGATTCAAAAGCAGCGCCAGAATAATAGGATTTCTGGTTACATTGGTAATGGCGCTAGCCGCCAATTCCGGAACATGAAGCCTTGTAAGGCAAAATCCGAAAATATTGGAGGTGGCGATGAGAATCAGCACAATGGCCAGGGTATCCACACAGTTTTCAAGAACCTTCCAGACTCCCTTTAAATCCAGTCCCTTGTAGATGCACACACTGACAATAAGACTGTAGATAACCGCAATGGCCGCAGATTCCGTGGCCGTAAACTTCCCCCCTACCACACCGAAGACCACAATCACAATGGCAGCCAAAGCCCAGAAGGACACTGCAAACTGCTTTATCAGATTTTTAACGCTGAACTTCTCACCCTTAGGATAATTTCTCTTTACGGAAATAATGTAGGAGCCGATCATAAGGGACACAGCCAGAAGGGCCCCGGGAATATATCCTGCCAAAAACAAGCTTCCTACGGAAATACTTCCCGCCGTGGTGGCATAAATCACCATATTGTGGCTTGGCGGAACCAGAAGGCCTTCACAGGATGAGGTGATGGTCACTGCCGTTGAAAAATCGTCGTCATATCCCTGATCCACCATCATAGGAATCAGGATCGTTCCAAGAGAAGCCGTATCCGCCGCCGCGGAACCGGAAATGCCTCCGAAGAAATAGGATGCCACAATATTTACCATTGCCATGCCTCCCCGCATCCATCCGACACAGGAATTGGCCAGTGCAATCAGCTTCTCCGATATCCCGCCGGAGCCCATCAGGCACCCCATGGTAATGAAAAACGGAACCGCCATCAGGCTGAAAGAACTGATGCCCTTCACCATCTGCTGGCAGATGGTCGGAAGGGGCAGTCCCTGGTACAAAAGGCAGAAAACCGAAGAG
>JAETTS010000220.1 GCA_021769025.1 Enterocloster bolteae | reverse complement strand
ACTTTAAGAAGGCATCCTGAAGAGTTATTGTATTATTCTCATCTGTCGCTGCAGCCCATGCTCCACTCAAAGCTTCATACCCGTTATAGGATGTGCCATCAATAACCATTTCTACTTTGGTTACAGCTGTTAATGCGTCATCCCCGCTACCAACTGTATACGCGATCTTACCAACTTCTCGGCTGCTAAACTGCGGAACTGGGTTCGCATATACCGCGCCAGTACCGCTGGTCACCATGTTGGTTACCGTATCATCAGCCACAGTCTTCAATGTATAAGTAGGTGTAATCTTAATACCACTAGTTAACTTATGCCACTCTGCTGTTTCTTTCATAGAACCAGTTAATGTAAATGCTGTGATTCCTTTACCATCAGCCGCCAATGCAGTTAATTAATAATTACTTGCTACATCGTTGTTGCTCGTATTAGGATCCCCAAGCGTAACCTCTTTGCCACTTATAGGCTCGTAAGTTGCTTTTCCAAGTACAAACTGCAGCTCGTTATCTCCGGCGTTAAGGGGTACTGCCGCTGCTGTGGCTTTTGTCATAGTAACGTTTTTCAGATCTGCCGCTGCCGTAGTATCATCTGCTGATGCCGGAGTATCGCCAACCTTCACTTCTGTGGCATCTGCAGGAACCGCCTCCAGGTAGATTGCATAGTCATTCATATCTGCGCTGGCTATCTCTGCCGCGCTGCCAACAAACTTAATGGGCGAATCTGTATTCTGGTCCTCAATGTTAAGGCCAACCGTCACAACCTTCGCCTTGGAGCTTTGATTGATAATACCAAAATTCCTGGACAAAATCTGATCTGTGGATGTAGTACCAGTACCTGTGGTAATCTCCAGTCCTCCTGGGTTAAATGCCACCTCATAAGTTGTAGGCACTACTACTTTGTCAATGTCAAGGGAATAAATCGGTACATCAACCCCACCAGTTCCTCCATCTACCGTGGTATCTGCCAATGCTGTAACAGACATTCCCACAACCATAGATGCACTTAATGCAACTGCAAATACTTTTTTCATGTCTCTCATATCACTGACCTCCTAATTTTAAATTTGTTTACTGAAGAATAGAAATTGTAATATTGAATCCTACCTTACTCACCTCCTCATAGTTCTCGTCCACCAACGTATACATCACCAATGCACTGTAATCGCCTGCCGGCAGCTCCTTTTCCAGTTTGATCTCCCTAAGCTCTGAGCCCACTGGCATCATCGGCGAGGAGTACAGCAGTTCGTCTGTCGAATTGTCATACACGTCAAAATACAGCGTGTGAAGGTTGTTCTCCGAATTGGCAACATATGCATTGGAGGCTACGGAATTCCCGTCTTGGAACGTCCAGGACATGGTCATCTCACATTCGAACATTCCATCCGCCACCTTATCGGCCATCTCCTCCATGATGTCATCCGCGCTGTCTTCGCTTACAAACCCTCTCTCCAGGGCCTTTTCCGCCTCGCTCCTTTGGCGCGTCTCCGCAACCGGATTGTCGTTGCTGGCATCTTCCTTGGATAACAGCAGCGCGATGCATACTGCCAACGCTGCCAGCAATACAACAAATGCAATGATGATGATTACCTTGCGGCCTTTCCCCGCAGATTCGCTCTGGTTGGACATATTACAACTCCTCTCTATATGAATGTTTCTCATTCATACCTTGACTTATAGAATCTAACGATAGCTTAAGTTATCGGCATCACTCTTCCATACTCATAGCGCCTGTTCCCTCAAGGATTTCTTCCTCTCCTGTGGCAGTCTTATATGTGTAGACCGCGGATATCTTGATCCCGTATAACAGCTTCCCCCAATCCGCTTTCGGGTTCATCGCCCCGGTAAATGTAAAGGCTGTTATGCCTCCCTCCCCGGGAGCCAGGCTTAACAGCTCCAAACGGTCCTCATATTCCCAGTCTTCTTCACCCAAGGTAAGTTCTGTGCCGTCCCCGAAGCTGTACACAGCCTTAGATAATAGGAACGACAGGGTATTCTTTCCTTCCCCCAAAGGCAGGGCGCTGTCTGTAGCTTCTTCCATCTCTACATCCGACAGCTCTGCTGCCGTCGTGTCGCAATCCACAGGCTCCCCATTGATCCAGATCCCACTGTCATCTGCAGGTACTGCCGCAAGGTAGACCGCATAGGTGTCCTCATCCGCCTCCCATGCTTCTTCCTCGGAATCTACAAATACAATCTTTCCCCCGTTTAAGTCTTCTACCATAAAGGTAACGCTTACAATCTTATCTGTAGAGCTTTTATTCAGAATCCCATACTTCCTGGACACAACCTGGCCTGTGGAAACCTCATCTTCTCCGGTTCTCACTGCCAGCCCATAAGGATTCAACGCCACCGCATACTTTGTAGGCGCGACAATATTCACCACGTCATACTTATAGATAGGAACTTTGATTTCTACTGCAGAAGGCACTGCCTTCCTGATAACCTTGCTGGAATCAATTTCCCTTTCTGTCGGATCCTTTTCCCCTTTCCCGCTGCCTTCTATCTCTTCTTTTCCTGGAGATTCTGGCTCCTGGGGAACGGTAGCAGGCACAGGCTCTGTCTCCTTTTTCTCAGATGTCCCCTCTTCGCTTTCTTCCAGAGGTTCGGACTCCGTCTCCTTCTTCTCATCTGTCTCCTGTTCGCTTTCTTTCAGGGGCTTAGACTCTGTCTCCTCTTTTACAGACGTTTCCTGCTCAGTCTCCTTCAAAGGTTTCGACTCGGTCTGGGCTGCAGTGGAGGCGGGCTCCGTTTCCTTTTCCGTTTCTTTCCCAGCCTCCTGCCCCGCTTCCTCCAAAGTCTCTAACGCTTCTTCAGAGGCAGCGACCGAGGCGGGCTGGGTTCCCTCTTCTGCTGATGTTTCCTGTTCTAACTCCCTTGTGGCCTCTGGCTCCTGCAGGGCCTCACTAGCTATGGCTCCGGTTTCCCCGCCAGTCCCTTCCCGTTCCTCTACGGCAGAGGTTTCCATAGGAATAGGGAGCAGGGTCAGTGCTGTTGCCACTGCAGCCATGGGAATCAGGGAGGCAGCCTTTCCTCTCCCTTTTCGTCTTTTGGAGTTACACTTTTTCAGCATGAATCCCATATTAACCGTCCCTTTCTCGACCTTCCGTTTCCATAAACGCTTCCATCACCCCGGCCAATGCCACCGACTCCCCGCGGGTCAGCTTAAACGCACTGCTTCCGGTTCCATTTATGGTAGACAGGAAATCGCTGATTTCATACCTCAGCCCGTCTCCCAAAAACCGTTCCGAATACTTCTCCACTTCTCCCGGGTTTTCATAATGCACTTCAAAATACGCGGTCTTCCACCAGGGCGCCTCCGCCACAATATATCCCTTCGTGCCGGAAATCAACAGCCGCCCGTCGGACTTCACCCCAAGCCCGCAGGTCGCCGTGGCAATCCCTGCGGGATACCCCAGGGAAGCCTTCGTAAACAGATCCAGCCCGTTCTCTCCTCTTATCACGTCAAACCGAAGCTCCTCAAACTCCTTTCCAAAAAGCTTCAGGATCGGCAGCAGCACATAGCTTCCCAACTCCATGAAGCTGCCCCCGTACACCCGGTCTGTCATCTCCCTGGTTTCCGGCTTCTCCAGCTTTGTAAAACACGCTTCTATATTACGGATGCTCCCCACGGTTCCACTGCCGGCAAACCCTAAGAGCTTATGGAACCCCGGACAATACGCTGTCTTAATCCCTTCAAACAATACCAGGTTCTTCTCTCTGGCATAGGCAAACAGCTCCTCCGCCTGCTCCTTTTTCAGAACCATAGGCTTTTCGCAGAGCACATGTTTCCCATGCTCCAGGGCCGACTTGATATACCCGTAATGGGTCTCATGGGGCGAGGCGATGTACACTAAATCGACGGCGCCATAAAACGCCTCCAGATCCGTATAGGCGCTGATCTCCCACTTTTCTGCAAACCGAAGGGCGCTCTCTCCATGGGGATTGTAAACGCCCTGGGTATTGATCCCACTGACCAGCTTTGCCTCTGGGATGAACCGTTCTGCAATCCTTCCTGAACCGATGATTCCAATCCGGTGAATCGGGCTGTTCTTCTCCCGCAGCATGGTGCTGGAAATATTCTTGGTCCTCTCCAGGTATACCACTTTGCAGTAGTCTTTCAGATAATCAAAGGATCCCGTCCAGTCGGAGCCAATGGCAAAGATATCAATCTGGAATTTCTTAATATCGTTTACTTTCTGCCCCTGGCTTTCCTCAATGATAATCTCATCTGCAAACCCTGACTTTTTCACGTTCTCAATGCGGGTCATTAAGGAATCCACCACATTCAACTTCCCCCTGGCCTTGTCATAAGCCTCCGTGGTGACTCCCACGATCAGATAATCCCCCAATGCCTTGGCTCTTTTCAGCAACCGGTAGTGCCCCTCATGGAAGAGGTCAAAGGTTCCATATGTAATTACTTTTACCATGATATCGTTACAGTTCTCCTCTCCCTGTATTTTCCCTCTAAGCACCAATGTCACTCTTTATATCCTTGGTATCATGACATGTCACGCCACTCTCTTCGTGCTGCCTGTCAAGTCGTCGGAACCAATTCCAGATACAGAGTTTTCAATCTCACAAAAGGTCCTTTATCAAGATGCTTCCATTACTCAGATTTACCACATACTCTCTCGTGGACCTTCTCCCCACATCTTCCATCGGTGCTGGCATGAATCTTCGAAAAGGATTTTATCTGCTTTTCCCTATCGAATGGATTTCCTGTCACATCGCTATCCAGGAAATCTTTCAGGGAATTAAACGAATTCTCATAGAGGCAGTACTGCAGCCATTGGGACTCCTCCATATATCCAGGCTCATGCTCCTTTAGTTCTTCATAGTCAAATTGAATTTCCACCTCTTTGTATTCTTTGGTCTCAATATTGATGTCATAAAGACTTCTTTCTGGTGCATACCAGATCCGACAGTCTGCCTTTCCCATCTGAGGATAGGTAATGGCAAATCCTCCCATACCTCCTGCTATAAAGTACCCATTCTTTCCTCGGTTTTTAAATGATATTGGCAGTTTCCACTCCTCCATCTTTCCGCTCTCTCTGTCAAGGGTAAGATACATATTTCCCCAGTTAGGAGAGATCACAATGGT